>JBHHWW010000009.1:0-25958 GCA_046756725.1 Nitrospiria bacterium
CCTGAATGGGAGAATCATCGAACAAAACTATAGGACCAAGAAGACTCCTACAAAAAACCCTGACGAGGATTTTTTGTAGGAGTGTGCAGAGCAGGGCTTACCCCACCTTGTAGTACGCCCGATACCAATCGATAAACCGTTGTACACCCGTCTCAATGGATGTATCGGGTTTAAATCCGGCATCCGCCACGAGGTCATCCACATCCGCATAAGTGGCCGGAACATCGCCTGGCTGCATCGGCAGAAGATTTTGTTGCGCCTTTTTGCCAAGGGCCTTTTCAATCACCTCGATTAAAGTCAGCAGCGGTACAGGATTGTTGTTCCCGATGTTGTAGATCTTGTAAGGGGCGCTGCTGGTTGCGGGATCAGGGGCGTCACCGGTCCAGACCGCATTGGGTGCAGGAATCCGCTCGGTGACCCGGAGCACGCCCTCGACAATGTCATCGATGTAGGTAAAATCCCGCTGCATTTTTCCATGATTAAAAACATCAATCGGTTTTCCCTCCAGGATCGCCTTTGTAAAGAGAAAAAGCGCCATGTCCGGCCGTCCCCAGGGACCGTAGACGGTGAAAAACCGGAGTCCGGTCATCGGAATACGGTACAGGTGGGCGTAACTGTGGGCCATCAATTCATTCGCTTTTTTAGTCACGGCATAGAGTGAGACCGGGTGATCCACATTGTGATGAACCGAAAAAGGCATCCGGGTGTTGGAACCATAGACCGAACTGGATGAGGCAAATGTCAGATGCGGGACATGACTCGCACGGCAACCTTCCAGAATATTGAGGAAACCCACCAGGTTGCTGTCTATATAGGTATGTGGATGTGTCAGGCTGTAGCGGACTCCCGCTTGGGCGGCCAGATTGATAACCCTGTCGAATTGATGTTCCTGAAAAAGTTGCATTATCCCTTCGCGGTCGGCTAGGTCCATCTTCACAAACTGGAATTGAGCCATTTCTTCCAGGATATTTAACCGGTTTTTTTTCAGTCGAACGTCATAATAATCACTCAGATTGTCCAGCCCGACAACCTCTATGCCGCTTTCAAGCAATCGCTTCGATGTATGAAAACCAATAAATCCAGCGGCGCCTGTGACAAGATATTTCATAATAACGCACCTCCAAGGTAAGACGGATATTAAATTTCCAGTTTACAATCTTCCATCGACCCACGACGCATTAAAAATATGTTTTATGTCGTAGATCACATTTCCGGGTTTGGCAAAGCGCATGAGTTCATCTTTGTTCCACGCCTTAAACTGATCGTGCGCAACAGCCACAACAATCGCATCGTAATAATTCTCTTGAGGATTGGAGACCAGGCGAATACCGTATTCCTCTACCACCTCTTCCGCATCAGCCCAGGGATCATAGAGATCCACTTCTGCATGATATTGCTTAAATTCATTGACAATATCGATCACACGGGTATTGCGAATATCCGGGCAGTTTTCTTTAAAGGTCATCCCCAGAACCAAAATTCGGCTCCCTCCAACCTGAACTTCCTTCCGGGTCATCAGCTTAACGACTTCTCCCACAACATAGCTCCCCATATTGTCATTGATCCGCCTTCCCGCCAGAATCACTTCGGGGTGGTACCCAACCTCCTGCGCCTTGTGGGTCAGATAATAGGGATCAACCCCGATACAATGGCCGCCGACAAGCCCCGGGGTAAAGTTTAAAAAATTCCACTTCGTTCCGGCGGCTTTTAAAACAGACATGGTATCGATATTGAGCCGGTTAAAAAGAAGTGCAAATTCATTAATCAGGGCGATATTGACATCTCTTTGCGTATTCTCAATCACCTTTGCCGCTTCCGCCACACGAATCGATTCAGCTCGGTAGGTCCCTGCCTGAATCACAGATCGATAAACCCGGTCGATGGTGTCAAGCGATTCAGGGGTTGAACCGGCAACAACTTTCAAGATATTCGTGACCTTATGCGCCTTGTCTCCGGGATTGATTCGTTCAGGCGAATACCCCACAAAAAAATCTTCATTGACAGCAAGTTCCGACTGTTTTTCAAGGATCGGCACACAAATATCCTCTGTCACGCCTGGATAGACAGTCGATTCATAGACCACAATATCCCCTTTTTTCAGGACGCTACCAACGCCTTCAGAAGCCTTTTCAAGGGCTGTGAGGTCGGGTCGTTTATAAGCATCGATGGGCGTCGGGACTGTGACAATATAGAAATTACATTCTTTTACTTCATAAAAATCAGTGGTAAACGAAAGATGCTTCGATACGCGAAGTTCTTCACTGGAGACTTCAAGGGTTGTATCATACCCCTTTTTCAGGGCATCAATACGCGCCTGATCAATGTCGATGCCAACGCACTGGTATTGTAAGCCAAATGCCGACGCCAGCGGAAGGCCGACGTATCCCAAGCCAACGATTGCAATCTTAATCTGATCTTTTTGATCCGACATATTTATCCTCTCTTAAATTTATGAAGAAAATCCAAAGCGGAGCCAACCCTTCTAATAAAACGGAACAAGTCTTTCTGTCGGACTGAATATGATGTCGATTAAAAAAAATTGCACAAAAAATATTGTTATACAGAATATATATGATTACTTCTGCCCGGTAAAACGGCTCAGATCCTTGCTTCTTCCCATCAAGACCAGAATATCTCCTTTTTGCACAACATAATCGGATGATGGATTAAATTCCAGATGATCCTCTTCTTTTCCCCACCCAAATTTTTTCGACGTTACAGCGCCTTTTTTTATTGCAAAAAGATTTAATCCCCACTTTTCCGAAACTTTCAGTTCTGATAACGAATGATCAATCATGGATTCAGGGGCTTCCCATTGGACAATGGAGTGGGTTGACGAAAGCTCAATATAATCAAGGATTGCATTTCCAGAATAGGTTTTTCCCAGACGGCGGCCCATTTCCTGTTCAACAAAAACCACTCGACTGGCGCCGACCAGAAGGAGGATGCGCTTTTCCCTCTCGGTATAAGCCCGAACAATAATCTCTTTCAGCCCCAATTCCTTCAGTATCACGGTCGTCACAACACTGGCCTGTAAGTCTTCCCCGATCGCAATAATGGCAGCATCAACGCCATCGGCGCCAACCGATTGAAGTGCGTCGAGGTCCGTTCCATCCAGTTGCACAGCGTGTGAAACACGTTCCTTAATTTCCTCAACTTTGTCTGCACGCTCATCAACCGCAATCACTTCTGCCCCCTCACTGTAAAGTGTGTCGGCAAGACTCATTCCGAAGCGACCCAATCCGATGACCAAAAACCGTTTCATCTTTTCTCCTGAACAAAAGGTGTGTCAGTGTTGATTAACCGATGATGACACGTTCTTGCGGGTACGCATATTTCCCTTTACTGGTTCGCTCCGCCAAACTGAATGCCAGCGTCAACGGACCAATCCGGCCGACAAACATGGTCAGAATAATAATAATCTTTCCGAAAGAACTCAATTGAGAGGTCATTCCCGTGGAAAGTCCCACCGTGTTAAAAGCAGAAACGGATTCAAACATAAGCGCTTTAAACCCCCCGTCTTCTGTTGCTAGTAACAATAATAACAGAAAAGCCAAAAGCGCAGATGAAGTAAATGCAATCGCAAGTGATTTTTGAATAGCGAGTGACGATAAACTTCTCTTGAAAAGACTGACTTCCTCCCGTTGCTTCAGCATTGCGGACAGCGTTGCGAGCATGACGCCAAAGGTCGTTGTTTTGATCCCCCCGGCAGTGGATGCAGGGGAGCCACCAATCCACATCAGAAGGATAAAGAGAAAGAGTGCCGCATCAGATAATTCTGAAAAATTCAAGGTATTAAAACCAGCCGTTCTTGCTGTCACCGATTGAAAGAATGCAGCGAGCCATTTCTCATGCCAAGAAAGCGGTGCCAGCACCCCTCGAAACTCCAAAACGTAGATCCCGACTGTCCCGAACAGGAGGAGCCCTGCAGAGATCGAAAGGACCATCCTGGAATGGAATGTAAGACGCCATGAAGCCCTCTCCTTTCTGAAGAGAGGGTAGTTCCCCAGGTTATTTAAGACGGGAAATCCGATGCCTCCCAAAAAAATCAACACTGCAATTGTCAAATTCACAGGGAAATTCCCCGCATATCCTTCCAGATTTGTCTGAAAAAGAGCAAACCCGGCGTTACAGAAGGCAGATATCGCGTGAAAAATGGCAAAAAAAACGGGTTCCTTTACCTCTCTCGGGAGGAAGAACCACAAGAAGAACGCCCCAATCGATTCGATCGTCAAGGTCATCACAAAAATAAGTTGAATATCTTTCCGAATCGATCCAAGCGATTCTGTTTCGAGAACCCCTTGTAAAGCAACAGCATCATTCAGACGCATTCTTTGGCGTGACAGCAACGAAAAAAGCACGCCGAAAGTCATAATACCCAGTCCACCCAACTGGATTAAAAAAAGGATGACAGCAAGCCCCGTCGGACGATAATAATCTGTAATCGGAAACAAAACGAGTCCGGTGACGGTACTGGCAGAAGTTGCCGTAAAAAAGGCATCCAGGATCGAAATCTCGTCGGGATGAATGACCATTTGAGGAAGAGAAAGAAGCAACGTTCCCAAAATGATCAATGCCAAAAACCCGAGAGACAAGGTCTGCGCAGGCCTTAAATGAAGACGGCTTATAAAGCGGGCAATCATATTGATGCGAAGGGCATAGATAAAAAATGAGGCGATAATAAAGATCACACTGTACAAACGATAAGGGGTGATCATCATACTGGAGGGTGCTCCCCACATCGCATAAAGGATCAGAATTTTCTCAATGTAAAAAAGGAGTCCGACACCGAAAAGGACAATGGGTATCAGACGTTTCTTCCATGAAAGACGCCTGAAGCGGACATGAAGGTATTTTTCCTCAAAGAGAAGTTTTCCAAGAATTCCAGCCTGAAGAATGAGCGCACTGACTTTACAAAAAAAGGGGAACCAGATTGAAAAATCGAGCAGGAGAGAAATGAAAAGCGTCCCCGTCATCGAAAAAAACTTAATTCTTCGAAGGTATCTAAGCAGCGGGTCAACGAAGAATTGAATGGTCAGTGGAGCGATTATTTTATTTGATTTTTTATTCACAATTTCAAGAAAAAAGCGCCAGTGAAGAAATCATCAAAAAAACCTGAATAGAATCATTTCGGAGGGTCATTGCGCCCAGAAAAACGTCTAGGAACTTAAAGTTTTATCCTGATAAACGGGAGGTATCGTAGCACAATTTAAGAAACAATGGCAAAATTGGATTCACAAAGAAAAGAATCCATAGATACTCTTTTCAGGAATTATTTAGGCGGACTTTAAAATGCCTTTCCAGGTGACTTCACAACCTTGACTTCAATCACTCAGCGGGCCTATAGTGACCCCTTTTTTGATCGAGTTTAACGAAAATGGCCAAAGTAAACATCCTAAAAGGATTTAAAGACATTCTTCCCGGAGAATCGGAACAGTGGGAATGGATTGATGCCGTAGCGAGAGAAACATTTACTTCTTTTGGGTTCCTTCCCATCCGGACACCGATCTTAGAAAAATCGGAACTCTTTCGGCGAAGCATCGGGGAAACAACAGATATCGTCGAAAAGGAAATGTATACATTCCAGGATTGGGATGGAAAGGACATCACTTTACGCCCTGAAGGAACCGCTTCTGTCGTTCGAGCCTATCTAAACCACCGATCTCCCAATACGCCAACACCGGCCAAGTTTTATTATTGCGGTCCGATGTTTCGTCATGAACGCCCTCAGGCCGGCCGCCTTCGCCAATTTCACCAGATCGGGGCGGAGATCATTGGCGATATCAATCCAAAGCAGGATGCGGAACTTCTTTCCCTCTTGCACCATTTCTTCGAAAAGCTCGGGATCAGCCAAGTGAAGCTTGAGATCAACAGCCTTGGTTGTCCAAACTGTCGCCCCGCATACCGTGTTGCGCTTCAATCTTATTTTGAAAAGTCTCTTACAACACTCTGTGAAGATTGCCAGCGCCGCTACACCAGAAATCCGCTCAGAATTCTGGATTGCAAAAAAGACATCTGTAAAGAAATTACGCGGGATGCGCCTTCAACATGCAAATACCTCTGCTTAGAATGCACCCGGCATTTCGAAGAAGTACAAGCAAAACTTCGATTGCTTCAAATCCCCCATGAAATTTGTCCTCATCTTGTCCGAGGGCTGGATTATTATACTAAGACAGCCTTTGAAATGACGGCTTTAAACTTAGGTGCTCAAAATGCCGTCGCCGCTGGAGGACGGTATGACGGTCTGATAAAAACACTTGGAGGAGGGATAACGCCTGCCATCGGGTTTGCAATTGGGATGGAACGTCTCATTCAGTTATTAGATACAACAAGGAGGGAAAAAACACCACTTCGCATCTTCCTGATCCCATTGGGGCAAGAGGCCGATGGCCTCTTTTTTCCACTTCTTTTTGAAATTCGAAAAAACAGGGTTCGGAGTGAAATGGGGAATTCGGAAATATCACTCAAACGTCAATTAAAACAAGCAGACCGTCTGGGCAGCCAATATGTCTTGATTGTTGGAGATCGTGAAATAGAAGCGGGGAAAGCGGTTCTAAGGAACATGAAAACAAAGGAACAAGTCGAAATTGCCCTGCCAATCAAGGGAGATAAACTCCTCACCCAAATCGGGTAGAAAGGCACCTAGATATCAACAAGGGCTCTTAATTCTTTTCCTGCCTTAAAAAAAGGGACTTTTTTAGACGGAACCATCACGAGATCCCCGGTTTTTGGGTTTCTACCTTCCCGCATTCTTCGATACCTGAGTCGAAAACTGCCAAAACCCCGGATCTCAATCTTATCCCCTGCCGAAAGGGCTTCTTTGATACTGTCAAAGATCGTATTGACCAAAACCTCGGTCTCGCTACGTGTTAAGGTACCATATTCTTCTGTAATTTGATCAATCAGCTCTGCTTTTGTCATGCTCACCCTTTCCACTCAAAAAAGTAATGACTTAAATCCTAGTGTGTAAAGAGATAATACATCTGGACCGACATACTCGAACTGCTGAACCGACGCCATCCGGAGGGTAACTGGCCTTTCAGCAGTTGAAAAAAAGGCAACCTTTCCTTCGTTTCCACAATTTGTGGTTCCCCCTCAATACCTGCAAGTTCAGCTGCCAGATGGATCGCTGTCTCCAAATTACCCAATTCATCAATCAGTCCGAGTTCTTTGGCCTGCCGACCCGTAAAGACACGCCCGTCAGAGAACTTCCGAACCACTTCAACATCAAGCAACCGACCAGATGCGACCGCTTCAATGAATTGATCATGGATATCATCCAGTACATTCTGAAGAAGGGCACGTTCTTCCTTTTCTATTTTTCGGAAAGGGGACCCTACATCCTTGTTTTTTCCACTTTTAATCGTAATGCTTTCTATCCCGATTTTTTGGAACAACCCCTCCAGGTTTGTCAACTCCATAATGACCCCGATACTACCGGTGAGGGTCCCGGGATTGGCCACGATGACACTTGCTGCACTTGCGATATAATAACCGCCAGATGCGGCAACTGCGCCCATTGAAGCAACCAGTTTTTTTTCGCCTGCCGCCCTAATTTTTAATAACTCGTCATAAATCTCCTGCGAAGGGGCAACGGCACCGCCAGGGCTATCAATCCGGACAAGGATCGCCTTGATTTCGGGATCAAAGCGATAGCGTCGGATTTCTTTAACAACAGACCTGGAATCGACAATCATCCCTTCAATGCGTATCAAGGCGATCTTCTCGCCCGAGCGCCAGGCAGAACGCCCACTTCCTTCCAGGGTAATCCAATACGCAAATAGGAAAAAGAAACCCGTAAAGAGAATAAAATAGAGGCTACCACGAAAAATAGAGCTACGATACACAAAAGGCCCTATAACTCAATCGATCAGAAGGAAGGTACCCCCCCTAAAATAGGCATCTATTCATGCACAAAGCACATTCTTATATGCGAACAATGGAAAGGTATGGATTTTATGACGTCGTTTCTTCCTTTTCTTCTGATTCATTGCTACCATCAATCATTTTGTCGGCAATAATTGCGCCAAGAGATTGATCAAGTTTTCCTTGTGTCCGATGAAATGATTCGAGATCATGTTTATCTGAATCACGTTTCAACCCGCGAATGGATAAACCAATCTTTCGTTCACCAGGGTCTACCCTTGTGACCTTTGCCTCAACCTCATCCCCGATATGATAGACATTCTCCACACGGTCAGGCGGGTCAACACCCACTTCACTGATATGGACCAAGCCTTCAACATCCTCTTGTAATTCAATAAAAACGCCAAAGTCCGTTATTTTCGTGATTTTTCCCTTTGTTTTGGAACCCTTTCGGTATTTTTCAGGGATTTCTTTTTCCCATGGATCATCGCCCATCTGCTTGTAACCCAATGAGATTCTTTCCTTTTCACGGTCTACTTTCAAGACAACCGCTTCAACCTCCTGCCCTTTCTTAAAAACTTCAGACGGATGTTTCACATGGCGCGTCCACGAAATGTCTGATACATGAATCAAACCATCAATCCCGTTCTCCAAACCGACAAAAACACCAAAATCGGTGATACTCCTGATTTTTTTTCCTTGAATGACGGTTCCCGGCGCATACTGTTCCTCCACCACATCCCAAGGGTTTGGCTCGACCTGTTTCATGCCCAACGAAATCCTCCTGACCTTCCGGTCAACATTAAGGATAACGGCACTGACCTGATCACCAACCGATACAATTTTCGAGGGATGTTTTACCTCATGCGCCCAAGACATTTCAGAAATATGGACCAGGCCCTCAATCCCCGGTTCGAGTTCGACAAAGGCACCATAATCGGTCAAACTAACCACCTTTCCATTGATTTTCGTTTGCGGAGGATACTTATTCTCGACATCTCCCCATGGGTCAGGCGTCTTCTGCTTGGTGCCAAGTGAAACCCTTCCGGTCTCTTTGTCATATTTTAATACAACAACGGAAACCTTGTCCCCTACAATGAATAGTTCAGAAGGATGCCCCACACGACCCCAGGACATATCTGTGATATGTAATAGACCGTCAATGCCTCCCAGGTCGATAAAGGCGCCATATTCTGTAATATTCTTGACAATACCCTCAATGACCTGGCCTTCGCTAAGTGAAGAAAGCGTTGTCTCTCTTTTTTTATTTCGGGATTCTTCCAAAAGAACCCGACGAGAAACGACAATATTTCCACGGCTATGATTCATCTTGATAATTTTCATTGGGTAGGTTTTCCCAATGAGATATTCAAGATCCCTGACAGGGCGGAGATCAATCTGAGAACCAGGAAGAAACGCCTTTACACCAATATCAACAATCATTCCTCCTTTGATTCGAGAAAGGACTTTGGCGTCAATAATAGCCTCTTTTTTATAGATTTCCTCAATTTCCTTCCAAATTCTCATGCGGTCTGCCTTTTCTTTTGACAGAACCACATTTCCGTTCACATCTTCCCGAACTTCCAGATAGACAGAAACGGTACTGCCGACTTGAAGCGCTTCAAATTCTTCCGTTTTGAACTCTGATCGCGGGATCACGCCTTCTGACTTATAACCGATATCGACCAGAACCGAACTCCTCTCAACGGCATGAACGACCCCCTCAACAACCGTTCCTTCCAGCATTTTATTAAATGTCTCGGCGTACATGGCTTCCTGCGCCAAATGCTCCTGTCGTTCCTCCGGGCTGACCTCTTCCTCTGTCAGTCTTCTTCTTTTCACCTTGGTCATAAAAACACTCACTCCCTTTTTCTTATAAATCCTTTAAAGAATCAACAACCTTGTTAATAATCCAGTCGGGGGTTGAAGCCCCAGCCGTGACACCGACTGTTTGCATATCGGGGAACCAATCCCCCTGAATCTCTTCAACTGTTTCAATATGGTAAACAGGGATGCTATTTTCCCGACAAATTTCAGCGAGGTGCGTCGTATTCGCAGAATTTCTGCCGCCCACCACCACCATCGCTTCGACCTGATTCGCCAGCTTCCTTGCTTCATCCTGCCGGTCTTCCGTCGCATAACAGATGGTATTAAAAATTTTAACTTCCTCACAAATTTCAAGACATTGTATGACAATACCAGAAAACTTTCGATAGGTCTGAGTCGTCTGAGCAATAATCCCAACGCGTTTTTTCTGTTTCTTTTTGAGATATTGCCGAATTTCTTCAAACGACTCCGTGACCAGGATTTCACCACCGGCATGTCCCAAGACGCTTTTCGCCTCAGGATGATTTCGATCACCCACCATAACCACCAGATATTTTTCACCCACAAGCTGCTGAGCATATCGTTGTGCATTTGTCACATAAGGACAAGTTGCATCCACAACCGTCAATGCCTTTGCCTCTGCATCGCGGATGACCTGGGGAGATGAAACCCCGTGTGAACGTAAAATCACAATGCCGTCTTTAATTTCAGAGAGAGAATCAACCTGCTGAACTCCTTTTTTCGAAAGACGATTGACAACCTGAGGATTGTGAATCAACGGACCCAGGCTGTGAACATTCACACCCTCCCTGTCAGCCGTATCATTTGCCATTTTAACGGCCCGTTTCACACCGAAACAGAAACCGGCGTGTTCAGCGACAATCACCTCCACTCACTCCCCCGAAACGGATTTTTCGTTGACCAGTCCCCTCTGAAGAAGGGCAATCCCTACCATAATGCCAGCGGAGATTGTACCATAAAGTATTTTTTGATTCATACCTTCTTTTCTCGCATTGATTATTTGTTCTGAAAAGTCAATCGGCTTTCCAAAACAGATGGTCACCTGACGAAAAATACGAACCGGCGCAGTCCCCTGAATAAAAGCGGGGACGACAAGTACGCCCGATTCAGCAACAATCATCCCGACTCCTGGCTTTCCTTTTTGCAAACGGCCATCGCGACTGCGGGTTCCCTCCGGGTAAAATGAAAGGAGATGCCCAGCCCGAAGTCGCTTCACCGCCTCTCTTATTGCACCATGATCTGCCTGCCCTCTTTTAATAGGGAAACCGCCAAGTGATCTAAAGAATGCAGAGACGATCCGATTGTTAAAAAGCTCGCGCTTTGCAATATTATCGGCCCTTCTGGAAAGCGCACAACCCAAGAGTGGAATATCAAAATAGCTATTGTGATTGGCCGACACAACCACGCCCCCTTGCTTCGGAACATTTTCTTCTCCAATCACTTTTAATCGAAAGAATATTTTTGCCAGAAAAGAAACAACGACATGCGCAATACAGTAAAACATAGGCAATAAACACAAATATGATGCCGGAGAAAGATCGCAATACAAAACTCAAAAAGGCGAGACCCGCGACATCCGAATGACCTCCTGAAACATCTTTTCAACAACCGCTTCCTTGTCCAGGGAGGTCGAGTCGATAAGAATTGAATCCGTTGCCCGTTTTAAAGGGGCATCTCTTCTCTGGCAGTCCCTTGAATCCCGACGCTCAAGATCCTGCGTCGTTTTGCGCAGGCCATCATTACGATCTTCCCGACGATATTTTTCCTGCCCCCCTACGTTCGCATTATCGGTGTAGCGTCTTTTTCCCCGGATCGAGATTGAGGCATCAAGGTAGAACTTGATATCCGCATCCGGAAAAACAACAGTTCCAATGTCCCTTCCTTCTGCCACAATACCACCCTGTTTTCCAATATCCCGTTGAACCGACAGAAGTTTCTTCCGAACACCTGAAAAGGAAGAGATCAGAGATGCGGACTGGGTGACTTCTGACGATCTAAGGTAAGGGGTCGCATCGACCTGGTCAATCCAGACCGCCGTCCTTTCTTCGCCCAAAGAAAGTGAAACTTCCAGTGGCTGGCAAAGCCTCTCAATCACAGATGGCGCTTCTAAATTCGCTTTCAATGAGATCATTTTCCAGGCAATGGCCCTGTAAATGGCCCCCGTATCCAGGTAAAGATACGAAAGTTTTTTTGCCAAACCTCTGGCCGCAGTACTTTTACCTGCCGCCGACGGACCATCAATGGCGATAATCAGTCGTTTCATTTCTTTTATTAGGTCGCAACTTGCATCAAAAATTTTGGTAGTGACTCAGACTATGATTTTAACGCTGACAAAAGGTCAAAAAAACCGGGAAATGACGTATTGATACAATCCGTATTGTCTATTGCATTCCCGCCCTCCGCCATCAGGCCGGCCACGGCCATTGCCATGGCAATGCGGTGATCTCCTCCCGTTCTGCAGGCGGTTCCTGTCCATTCCTTTTTTCCACATATTTCCATCCCATCTTGAAACGTCTCTACATCAATGCCCATCCCCCGCAGCGCCGCCGCCATCATCTCAATGCGATCACTTTCTTTATAGCGCAACTCTTCTGCACCCCTAAATACAGTTTTACCTTCTGCAGCAGCCGCAGCAATACAGAGTATCGGAAATTCGTCTAACATTTTCGTCGCCATCTCGCCTTCGATAAGAATGCCTTTCAAGCGGCTTGATCGAACCCTGAAATCCGCAATCGGTTCATGAGAGACGGACTTGAGAGGTTTAATACAAATATCCGCACCCATCTTCTGAAGCACATCGATCAGCCCTGTTCGACTGGGGTTCACACCCACTTTTCGAATGCACAGATCTGAACCATCCATAATTATTCCGGCAACCAGGAAAAATGCCGCCGACGAAATATCACCCGGAACATCAATTTCGCAAGCACGAAATGGATGTCCGCCAACAACAGAAAGAACCTCTCCCTTTTTCTCAAAATGAACGCCGAAATGCTGGAACATCCGCTCCGTATGATCACGCGACGGACGCGGTTCTTCAATCATTGTTCTTCCAGAGGCTGTCAGTCCCCCCAAAAGGATCGCAGATTTCACCTGGGCACTCGGAATGGGAAGTTTGTAGTCAATGGAAGAAAGACGTTTTCCTGAAATTGCCAATGGCGCGAGACCACCATCCGCACGTCCGCTGATCTCTGCGCCCATCATTCGTAATGGATCCACAACACGACGCATCGGTCGCTTCAAAAGGGATTCATCCCCCGTCAAAACAGAAAAGAAGGATTGTCCGGACAGAAGACCACACAGAAGGCGCATGGTTGTTCCAGAATTTCCACAATCAATGATCCCCCTTGGTTCAGTAAGGCCCCAAAGCCCGCCGCCTTCGATAGTAAGTCGCCTGCTTCCTTGAAACAATTCTGAAGAAATCGCCACACCCATCTGCCTGAATGCCGTAATGGTGCGCTCACAATCTTCAGAGGAAAGATACCCAGAAATCTGGCTTTTTCCTTCGGACAGGGAAGCAAGAATAACCGCCCGGTGCGTAATGGACTTGTCACCCGGAACTGTGACCTCCCCCTGCAAGCCACTTTTCCCTCTGATTCTTTTCATAGAACGCTTCTAATACACATATTTCAGAACCAAACACTCGGCAACACAGTTATGTCCTTACCTGCTTCTGGATGACCTTCGCGTGTTCAAAAATTTCCAGGAGTCCATCTCCATCTGTACTGATAATCCTCTTTTTTATCTTTTCAATTGCCTCCTGATAGAGGTCGATTCCCTCAAGTACGGCTTCACGATTGAGAAGAAAAATATCCCGCCACATTTCGGAAGAACTGCCCGCAATACGTGTGAAGTCACGCAAACCACCGGCCGAATATTCGACCGGATTCATACTTTCTAGACTCGGGTGGGTCAATGTTTCCATTAAAGCATAGGCCACCACGTGAGGAAGATGGCTCACCACACCTAGAATCCGGTCATGATCAAAAGGATTCTCTTCGCTGACATTGGACCCAATGCCACTCCAAAGGCTTGCAACCGCTTTTAAAGATATTTGATCTGTTTTCTCGATGGGGGTCAGGATGGTTCTTGATCCCTTAAAAAGGCTTCCGGTCGCGGCCAGGACGCCGGATTTTTCTTTTCCGGCAATCGGATGTCCCCCCACAAAATGTACATGGCTCGGAAGCAAAGCATCCAGTCGACGCACCAGATCTCCCTTCACACTGCCGACATCGGTGACAATGGCGCCTTCCTTGAGGTGAGGGCCCATTGCCTGGCAGAATTTTTCAAACGTGCCGACCGGTGTGGCCAACACAATGAGATCCGCATCTTTTACGGCCTTTGGCAAGGTTAAAAAATAGCGATCAATCGCGTTCAGCGAAACCGCCCGATGGAGCGCCCCGCGTCTCCGCCCGTAGCCAACGACTTGCTTGACCAGTTTCTTTTGTTTCACGGCAAGCCCGAGAGAGCCCCCGATCAGCCCAACGCCAATGATGGTCATCTGCTTAAATAACAATCAAAACCCCTTTCTCCCAAAAGCATTATCTGACAAGTTCTATTCAAAAAAGAGACGGCATTCCATCTCCTATAGTTTTCGACCGACGGCATCTGCAATCGGACGCAATTCAGTCACCAATTGGTTGAAGTCCTTCGGAAGCAGGGCCTGATCGCCATCGCAAAAGGCCTCTGCCGGATTTGAATGGACTTCGATCATCAAACCATCGGCACCCGCCGCAATGGCTGCCTTGGCCATCGGAGCAACAAGATAGGTCAACCCAACCGCATGACTTGGATCGATAATGACAGGAAGATGCGTCAGGCGTTTCAGAACCGGGACAGCTGAAAGATCGAGCGTGTTTCTCGTCTGGGTCTCAAACGTCCGGATGCCGCGTTCACAAAGCATGACATTGGCATTGCCCGCAGCCAAGATATATTCTGCTGAGAGAAGAAACTCCTTGATGGTTGCGGAAAGCCCTCGTTTCAACATGACTGGTTTGTTGTAGGATCCCACTTCCGCCAGCAACCTGAAATTCTGCATATTTCTTGCGCCGATCTGTATAATATCGGCATGCTTCATCATCATCGGCATGTCACGTGGGTCCATCACCTCCGTAATGATCGGAAGCCCTGTTTTCTGTTTGGCTTCGCTCAGATATTCCAGCCCTTCCTCGCCCAGACCCTGAAAAGAATAGGGGGATGTCCGTGGTTTAAAGGCCCCACCCCGAAGAATGGTCGCCCCCCCTTCCTTGATTTCCCCGGCAATGGAAGAAAGAAGGTCGTTTTTCTCAACCGAGCAAGGCCCGGCCATCATGACAATCCTTTCCCCACCAATCTTCACGCCATCCACGTCAATTATGGTGTTCTCTTTCTTGTACTCCCGGCTGACCAACTTGTAGGGCGATAAAATCGGCAGCGCCTTTTCAACGCCGGGCAGCGCCGTCAAAGGCTGCTTCTGAAGCGCCCGCTCGTCACCAATGACCGCAATCACTGTCCTTTCTTCTCCGATTAACACATGGGTAGAAAGACCCGCTTCTTTTATTTTTTCAACAACATCGTCACGTTGTTTTTCCGTTGCACCTGGTTTTAAAACAATAATCATATTCTTCTCCTTTACTTTACTGACAAGTCTTCGATGACTTCCTTTAAGGCCTTTATAAAACGTCGATTTTCTCCTGGCAGGCCAATGGTGACCCGAAGGAAAGGACCTCCCAGATGCCGAATAATCACCCCTTTTTTAAGCAGGGCTTTTTGTATTTTTTCTCCAACGCTGTCATCCTCTGCATTGCAATTAAAATAGATGAAGTTCGCTTCGGATGGAAAATAGGAAAGACCCAGTACATCAAATTCCCGCATAAGGTATGTTTTTCCAGTCCGGTTTATTTTTTGAGATTGCTTGAGATGCGCTTCGTCGGACAGTGCTGCCAAGGCCCCCTGCTGCGCCGGAGAACTGGTATTAAATGGCTGACGCACCCGGTTCATATAATCAATCACATCCGGATGGCCGATGCCGTAACCAATGCGAAGACCAGCAAGGCCGTAGATTTTTGAAAAGGTCCTGAGCATAATCAACGAAGCCCCTTCCTTCAGAAGTTGTACCGATTCTGGGAAGTTCGAATCACCAACATATTCGGCGTAGGCCTCGTCAAAAATAACGAGGATTTCTTTTGGCAGGGACGACAAAAAAGATCGCACTTCGGACTGGAGGACAATCGTCCCCGTCGGGTTATTGGGATTACAAATGAAAATGAGCCGAGTCTTCGACGTCACCGCCTTTTCTATCAAAACAAGATCATGCCTTCCATTTTTCAACGGCACCTGAACGGGACGCCCATGCGCCGATTGGATCATCAAGCGGTAAAGTGAAAAGCTTGGCTTCGCCATGATCACTTCATCTCCTGGAAGAATAAATGTCCGGGACAACAATTCAATAATCTCATTTGATCCATTCCCAAGAATCACCTGTGCTGCAGGGATATCCCATCGATTGGAAAGCGCCTGTTTCAAGGCATAGCCGCTGCCATCGGGATAGCGCTGCATCTCTCCTAACTCATCGTGAATCGCCTGTAGAGCCTTTTTTGATGCCCCGAGAGGATTTTCGTTCGATGCCATCTTGATCGAGCCTGTCAGGCCAAGTTCACGCTCCAACTCCGACACGGGTTTCCCTGGGACATACGGGGCAATATTTGCGATATCCGGACTGACCTTCATCATCAAGGAAGCTATTGTATGCTCTCTTCGGCCACAGGATACGAGCCAAGGACTTTCAGTAGAATGGTTTGCGGACGCAAGCGATCAAGAACGGCACGAATCGGCGCGTCCTCAATATGGCCTGACATGTCGATGTGAAAAAGGTATTCCCATGCCTTTTTCTTAGAGGGGCGTGATTCAATCTTGCTTAAATTAATCTTTTGCTCTGAGAAGGGGCAAAGAAGCTTATACAGTCCCCCGGGTTCATCCCTGGTTGAAACAATGATAGACGTTTTGTCTTTCCCGGTCGGTTCCGGCATCTTTTTTGAGATCACAAGAAAGCGAGTCATATTGTGTGGATTGTCTTCAATCCTTTTCTGTATGACTGGAATTTGGTAGATCTGAGCAGCCAGTTCGGAGGCAATCGCCCCGGCCTCAAGATCTTCCTGACAGAGTTCAGCCGCCCGGGCGGTACTGGAGACCTCTTTCACCGGAATATTCGAGAAATTGGCATCCAGAAAGGACTGACATTGGGCAATCGCATGAGAATGAGAATAGATTTTTCGGATTGATTCTTTATTCTCGGCGCTTGAGAGAAGGTGATGAGAGACCTCAAGAAAGATTTCCCCGAATATTTTCAAGGGAGAGTCCACAAAAAGATCCAGCGTATGATTCACAACTCCTTCTGTCGAATTTTCTATAGGAACCACACCGTAATCTGCAAGCCCCCGTTCGATCTCATCAAAAACACCGGTAATGCTGTTGACTGAATGATCCGTCACGGAAGAGCCAAAACGCTGAATACAGGCAAGGTGCGTGAAAGTCGCACGAGGGCCGAGGTAGGCGACTTTCACCGGTTCTTCGAGAGAAAGCGAAGCCGATATAATCTCACGGAAAATACTCCGGATTGCTTTTTCCGGAAAGGGTCCTGTATTGACCTGATTGAGACGCTTGTAAATTGCCTGCTCTCGAGACGGCGCATAGAACGCCGCACCCTGCTCTCTTTTAATTTTTCCAACTTCCTGAACAATCAGCGCACGTTCACTCAGCAATTTAAGGAGCTGGACGTCGATCTCATCAATCTTCTGACGAAATGGATCAAGCGACTCAATCTGGGCCAATCAAATACCCCACAAAGAAAAATCCAATCAACTTAGCGTATTGTCTTTTTTAATTCAAGACCAATGCATTCATCCACCCAAATTTCAACTTGTTTTCCCAAGTCGTCGCAGGAATTTAATAGCTTTATTCTATTCGTAAATATCATCTATTTCTGGCTTGCTTGGATGTTTATGGAATATCTCGGCTTTGATCAGGGGAAATTAAGGTTCGAGATTCACAGAGGGAAAATAGATGACAAGAAAGGAATTGTTTTGTCATTTAAGTTGGTAAAAAATAAAAAAAGGACTGGGTTACTCTAGCGGCCCAAGACCTTCGACTTCATTTAATTTCTCAATGAAATATTCTGTCCACGTGATATATAGCCGCCCTGAATCTTTCATCGCCAATACCCCCTTTTCCAAACCAAGCAGATCATCTTCGTCACTGCCAGCCTGCTTCAAGTGACCGAGTTTTTCTTCAAACAGACGATTGATTCCTTCCATCGATTTCACAACATCTGTCAATGCCTGCCTCACATCTCCCGACATAAGCACACCTCATCGCAATAATTACTTAATAAAAATCCCATCACCAGTTGGTGATGGGATGAAAAGAAGTCCAGTATACACCGAAAATTTTTTATCGATGAACCAATTGAATCGCATTGTGCTTGGCCGCGCTACAAACCACAACACACAGCTCACACCCCTTGCAACGTTGCTCCACAACAGTTGCGACCTTTTTTTCTTTCTCAAAAAGAATCGTATTGGCCTCCGGGCAATACATAATACAAAGACGGCACCCTTTTTGGGCCACGCATGAGTCATCAATTACTTCTGCAACAGCATACATTCAGTTCTTCTCCTTTAGGCTATGCCAGAACCTGGGTTTTGATTGTCTCCATCCAGGCTGCTCCGATATCATATACTTGGCGAACCGTGTCCATATTTTTCTTCAGAAGTTGCTCTTTCTTCGCAAACTTCTTCTTGATTGCTTCATCAAGGGTCGCCGTACCACCGGAAGCGACATATTTTTTCCCAAAACGATCCTGAATGGCCGCTTCCATGGATTCCATGGAAACGATTTTCGTCGCCCCCATCAATGCGCCAAGCATCCCCATGTTCGTGGCAAGTTCTGTCCCCGCAATTTCAACCGCCAAAGTCGTCGCCGCCACATAGAAAATCGGAACATTTTTTTCTTCAAGAAAACGAAGATCTTCATCTAAAAGGGGAAGCGGCTCATCTGAATTTATGATGAGAATACCTCCATCCTTGATTCCTTCGTAGAAAGGCATTGTGTAGCACTTTCCCATCGTAATGACCTGCGGGTGAAAAACCATGATCACATCCGGATAAACCAATTCTCCCCGGTCATAAATTTTCTCATCTCCCATCCGAACATAGCTTTCGGCCGGGGCCATTCGTTTTTCAGCGCCAAAAAAAGGGTTTGAAATCGCAAATTTCCCTTCTTTAGAAGCAGCCGTTGCCAAAACATGCGCCGAAGTCACCACGCCCTGACCACCCAGCCCCGACATTCGCAGATTAACCCGTCTTCTCATCACTCGCTCCTTCGCACCTGATCTCTGCTTGATTAAAAGTTATTTTCTACACACATTATGTTTTCGCAGTTACTTTTTTTCTTTTTTTCTTCGGGGTAATAGAATCCATATAGGCCTTCGCTTCATCTGAAATATATTCCTTAAACTCAAAGCGCTTACCCGGCCCTTCTGAATCTCTCATTTCCTGAAGTCCTTCCATCATTTGTTTGCCTATTTCTAGAATGCACGGAGTGTAAAGTTGAACATACGTCGGCCCGATTTCCCGTGCAATTAAAACCGCCTGCCGTATCGCTTTTTCAACGCGGTTTGGCTTGCTGACAGTCAACATGGCCACATAATGACATCCAGATTGCTGGGCAATGGCAGGGAGATCCACCTTTTCAAAGTCTTTTCCCGCAGGGGCCATCTTGGCAACAAATCCTTTCTGCATCAAACCACTGGATTGCCCCCCTGTGTTGGCATACAGCTCATTATCGAAACAAATCGTAGCAATTTTTTCCTGCCGAAACCATGACTGAAGGGTCATATCCAAACCGATATCCACCGTTGCACCATCCCCTGCAAGGACAACAACATCCTTCACCTTATCCGGGAAACGGTACGCAAGCGCCCGCTTCAATCCAGATGCAACAGCATTCTGGTTCCCAAAAAGTGAATGAATATTATGAACTGCAACATGCGGAAAGACGAGACTCGTGCAACCTGTCGAACCCACCATCACAGTATCTTCCGGGTTTGGAAGACAGGCAAGAACATAACGAAAGGCAATCGATTCCGGGCAACCCGCACAAAGAGAATGTTCTTCAATCAGCTCCTTGGACTCCCCGACATCTTTCCACCCACGCCCTTCCTTTGCGTAGGTCGCATCTTCAACCAGCTCCTGATACTCCGGAGGCATAACATCGTAAAACTCCTGATTGATTTTAATTTTTTCCTTACTCATGAGACAAGCTCCTTTCTGGTTGCGAGGACTCTCTTAATTTCGGCAACGATCACCTCTGGCGGCATGGTCATCCCGCCGGCAACGTGAGGTCCCGCAATGACACGGTCATTTGCTGGAATGCAGGCCTTGATTTCCCTTGCCATCCAACCCCCGACATTAAATTCCGGCACAAAGATCAGCTTCGCATCTTTGGTTGCTTGACGAACCTCTTCGTAAGGAAATGGCCGAATGGTCTTAATTTTAACAATGCCCACCCGGATTCCTTCATCAGCTAAAAGCCTGGCCGCTTCGCGACCTTGCCCGACAGCCGTCCCGGAAGTCACGATCAGAATATCCGCATCACCCCGTTCTTCTTCGATCAGGCCTCCCAGCAAACGAATGGTATGTTTTCGAGACCGATCGCACGCAGCCCTTGTCTCCTGCTGCCAACTGGCCTGCGTCGCATAACTGATATAATTACTCTTCATCACAAAAGGATCCCGCATACACCGTACCGGAGGGACTTCCATATCCATACAAACAACCGGAGAACGATAAGGATCATACGGCGTCAGGGCCAAATCCGGAGACGGAATCATGACATTATCTTTTGTGTGACTGACAAAAAAGCCGTCTATGCAAATTGCAATCGGTAGATGAACGTCAGGCTCTTCCGCGACAATAAAACCCTTGAGAAGGTAATCATAAAAATCCTGAGCTGACTCGGCATGCCAGATGAGCATTCCCGTGTCAATGATCAAACCGATTTCCAAGGTATCCGGTTGAATGCTCAAAGGCGAGTTCACGCCTCTAACCATCATATTCAACATAATTGGAAGGCGTGACCCAACCCACATTGGAAAGTTTTCATAAGCACGAAGCGTCCCGGGACCGGAAGTGGTTGTGAATACGCGGGCACCGCCAAAAGAAGCCCCGGCACATTCAGACATCACGCCAAATTCATTTTCCCCCCGGAAATATTCCCCCACATACCCTTCTACCCAGAGCTCTCCAACCAAGGCAGCGGCTTCACTCTGAGGCGTAATTGGATAGGAGATGGAAACGTCAACACTTGCCCGCCGAATCGCCTCTTTTACAATCTCGCTCCCCGTCATAAAATACTGCTCTCGAGGCGCTTCATAAAAAAGATAATCCGGATCAACAATCTTCTGACCTTTTTTATTCCTTGTGCCTATCAAAGATCTTGAATCCATGTCTCTTCCCCCCTTATTGAATAAATATACCTTTTTCCATCAGGCGTGTGAAACACCGTTTCCAGAATGACTGCCGGAGCCTTTCACCCTTTTAATCACCTCAATGAATCTGTACGTCGTGTCAGGTGTTGCATCTCGAAATGACAGCATGGCATCCTCATGCCCCGCCTGCGCGCACATAGCGACCGTATAACAGCTTGTGCCGCCCCGGATGATTTTCAGAGAGAGATTGGCCATGTGACAATGAACGCCAACAAACATACAAACATCGATTTTGTTATGCCAGATCGTCAAGTTGGGGTGATTCGGGTTGATTTCGATTTCCGGATTAATTTTCGGGTACTTTGGTCGATAGTCCGGCATTGGAATGAGTAATGCGTTAGGATTGTGTGATTTTAGAAGATCATACAGTGCCTTGATCGCTTTGGCCTTCTTGGCCGCTTTCTCGTTCCAATTCCAGAGCACAAGCGGTCCGGGGAAAATGGTCGGCACCTTGGCCGCAAGAAACTGCCTTGCAGCTTCTTCCATGGCCACATCTTCCTGAACAACTTCACCATAGATATGGCCCTGCCCCGGATCGGGAAGGACCACACCCGCACATGCTGCCGCAGGTGGCAGAAAAGCCTCAGGACCTGTCATAACACGATAATTTGGCATTGTATTAAATCTCCTCCTACAGCTTTGATAAATGCTTGACGAATCGGGGATAAAAGAACGAGAATATACCTTTTAAGAGTTGATCTGCTTCACATTCACTTTAACAGGAATATCATAGCCTTTCTTACCAAGTCAAGGAATTTTCTATCACTTCTTGGAGGCTATATCCGTTCAAAACATCGCCTTAACGCGTTGACAAGCCTCAGGGCCGATGCTAGTATCTCGCCCTTCTGATATGGGAAATAAGGCCAACTATAAAAAGACACTCCAACTTCCAAAAACAACTTTTCCCATGCGTGGAAACTTAGTTCAGATGGAAGTCAAACAACTCGCCGAGTGGAAAAAAGACCGCCTCTACCGGAGCCTGCAATCCAGTTTCACCCATAAAAAAAAATATATTCTCCATGATGGCCCCCCCTATGCCAATGGCCATATCCATATAGGACATGCGCTCAATAAAATCTTAAAAGACATCATCATCAAGTCACGCAGCATGAGTGGATACGCCACGCCTTACGTCCCAGG
This sequence comes from Nitrospiria bacterium, assembly GCA_046756725.1. Classification (GTDB taxonomy): domain Bacteria; phylum Nitrospirota; class Nitrospiria; order SBBL01; family JAADHI01; genus JBHHWW01. The sequence continues at coordinate 22,379 of JBHHWW010000009.1, forward strand.
CTGGGACTGTCATGGACTGCCGATTGAACATCATGTGCTCAAAGCGCTGGGTCATAAAAAACGGGAAATGACAAAAGTCCAAATCCGGCAACGTTGCCGTGAATACGCCCAAAAGTTCGTCAACATCCAAAAAGAAGAATTCATCCGACTCGGCATTTTTGGTGATTGGGATTCCCCCTACCTCACCCTGACCCCTGAATACGAGGCCACCATCGTTCGTGAATTTGGTAAGGTCGCTGCAACCGGAGGCGTTTATCGAGGCAAAAAACCCGTTTTATGGTGTGCTCAAGATGAAACCGCCCTCGCCGAAGCGGAAGTAGAATATGCCGACCATGTATCGCCTTCCATTTTTGTAAAATTTCGTGTGGACGATGCCAAGGAGAAATTTGCCTCAGACTCGGGAAAGGGCATTTTTTTCGTCATCTGGACAACCACACCCTGGACACTCGTTGCAAATAAAGCCATCGCCCTCCACCCGGCGATTGCCTATCGATTGATAGAAACCCCAATGGGAGACCTCATCGTCGCAGAAGAACGCGTTGACCAGTGTATGAACGCATTTGGCCTTCAACCCGGTTCTTATCGACTTAAAAAGTCAAGCTGGACCGGCCGTGACTTGGAAGGCATCATCTGCCGTCACCCCTGGCTCGATCAAAACGCACCGATCATCCTGGGAAACCACGTCACGCTCGAACAAGGGACGGGTTGCGTCCATACCGCCCCTGGCCACGGACAGGATGATTATGAAGTGGGACTCAAATATGGTCTCGAAGTGTATGCCCCCGTCGATCAACACGGACGATTCACCAAAGAAGCAGGAGCTTTTTCAGAAAAGAAGGTCTTTGATGCAAACAAGGATATTATTTCACGCCTTCTCTCAAAAGATGCCTTGCTCAAACAAGATGAAATTTCTCATTCTTATCCGCATTGCTGGCGTTGTAAAAAGCCCGTTATTTTCAGGGCAACGGAGCAATGGTTTATCTCCATGTCGCACAACAGTCTGCGTGATCGTGCCATTGAAGCCATTGAAAATGACGTAAGATGGATTCCCAAGTGGGGAAAAGAACGCATCTTCGGGATGATTAAAACCAGACCGGACTGGTGTGTCTCCCGGCAACGTGTCTGGGGCGTGCCGATTGTTGCGTTTATTTGCACCCAATGTCATTTTCCCCTCCTCTCTCAAACCGTGATTAATCACGTTGCGGACCTGATGACCCGTGAAAAAGAAGGCAGCGATATCTGGTTTAGCAAATCCACAGAAGACCTCCTGCCCGAAGGAACAAGCTGCGAAAAATGTAATGGAGAGACATTTGAAAAGGAAGGCGACATTCTTGACGTGTGGTTTGAATCCGGCGTCAGCCATGCCGCCGTCTTAAAAGAGCGGTCTGAACTGGCATGGCCTGCCGACCTTTATCTTGAAGGCTCCGACCAACATCGCGGCTGGTTTCACAGCACCCTGCTCGCCGCCTTGATGACGGACGGAAAAGCGCCCTACAAAGCTGTTTTAACACACGGTTTCGTCGTCGATGGACTTGGCAAAAAAATGTCAAAATCCGATGGAAACGTGATCTCCCCTGAAGAAATTATAAAGCAAAATGGCGCGGATATTCTCAGGCTCTGGGTGGCCGCAACTGACTTCCGTGAAGATGTCCGGATTTCCCCTGATATACTGACTCAACTTATTGAATCTTACCGGAGAATACGAAATACCTGCCGATTTCTTCTCGGGAATTTACACGATTACAACCCCGAAACCACATCTGTCCCAGACAACGATTTACTTGAAATTGATCGATGGGCCCTTGATCGGCTCTCACGACTAAACCAAAAAGTACAAATGGCCTACCGGGACTCCGCTTTCCATCTTGTGGTTCAGTCGCTCACAAATTTCTGCGCAGTCGATCTCTCTTCGTTTTATCTCGACATTCTAAAAGACCGGCTCTACACCTCTTTTGAGAATGCGCCGGAAAGACGTGCAGCCCAATCAGTCATTCAAGAAATCATCGCCACCCTCATTCCGCTGATGGCGCCGATTCTCTCTTTCACAGCAGAAGAACTTTGGAAACATCTCCCTGAAAAACTTAAAACAGAGTCAAGTGTTCATTTAAGCCAATTCCATTCGCTGAATCCTCCTGATGGGGCCAGATTAAAACGCTTTGACCAGCTCATTCAAATTCGGGAGGAGGTCTCTCGCATTTTGGAAATTGCGCGAAAAGATCAAAAAATCGGTAATCCCCTTGAGGCACGGGTGACCCTCCATGCCAAGGCGCCTCTATTGCAACAACTGATACAATTTCAGGCTTTTCTCCCATCGCTTTTTATTGTTTCCCAGGTCGCCCTTCATGACTGGGATGCGTCAACACCCGTGAAGCTTGATTCGGATGTTTGGACCTATCAGCAAACCTTAACCGATGAGGGATTATCTATTCAGGTCAGTCCTGCACGCGGTTTGAAGTGTGAGCGTTGCTGGACATATCAAGAGACAGTTGCAAAAGATGATGTCCATCCTGGTTTATGCCGTCGCTGTGTGGACGTCATGATCTTGCAAAATCCTATCGCCTAAAAAATAGAGCTTTCACTTCATGCCGCGTAAACCCCTTTATTTGACACTGTTCGGCGCTGGCACCGTCATTCTGGACCAAATCACCAAAATTCTGATTCAACGCAATTTTGAACTCCATGAGTCTGTTGTCATTCTAGATGGTTTTTTCTCATTCACCTACATACTCAACCCCGGAGCGGCCTTTGGCTTTTTTGCAGATCAGAGCGCCACCTTTCGCGCTATTTTTTTTCTGACGGTCTCCGCCATTGCCCTCACCATGCTCATCATTTTTTTTCGACAAACGCCAGAAGATGACCGACTTGGACTCATGGCCATTTCCCTTCTCTTCGGGGGCGCCATCGGAAACCTGATTGATCGTATCCGGTTGGGGGAAGTCGTCGATTTTCTGGATGTGTATGTGGGCCGATACCACTGGCCTGCATTCAATGTCGCAGACTCCGCCATTACAGTCGGGATCAGCCTGCTGATGGTTCACCTTTTATTGCAAAAAAATGAGGATTCCGAAGCGCATTTAAAAGGCGGGAAATAGGGCCGTGATACCAGTTTAATTTAAAAAAGAAATAATTCGGATGAGCGCACTTCGAAGCATTTTTCTTTCGACGATCATGTCGATCATTCCATGATCCAGGAGGAACTCTGCCCGTTGGAAACCTTCTGGGAGGGCTGTTTTAATGGTATTTTGAATAACGCGCGGGCCCGCAAAGCCAATGAGTGATTTTGGTTCCGCAATAATAATATCGCCCAGCATGGAAAAACTGGCGGTCACCCCTCCGAATGTTGGATCCGTCAAGATGGAAATATAAAGCACTTTCTTTTCCTGTAAACGCGCAAGGGCAGCGCTCGTTTTCGCCATTTGCATCAATGATAAAACGCCTTCCTGCATACGGGCGCCGCCTGAGGCTGAAATCAGAACCAAAGGGTAAGCCATTTCAGTCGCCTTCTCTATACCGCGTGTCAGTTTTTCTCCCACCACGGAACCCATGCTTCCCGCCATGAAGCTGAAGTTGAAGACGGCCA
>JBHHWW010000010.1:0-23196 GCA_046756725.1 Nitrospiria bacterium
CCATAGGCCTCCGCATAAATCCGAAAGGCCTTTGCATCTCCCTCACCCATCAGCCGTTGTTGCTCTTTGTAGGCTTCTGCGAGCAGGATTTCTTTTTCTTTTTCTGCTTCAGACCGGATTTTTTGGGCCTCTTCATTCCCTTCCGAGCGGTAGCGAAGTGCTTCTCTGCCTCTTTCGGCCTGCATGCGTGTGAAGACCGCTTTTTCATTCTGTTCAGGGAGATCCGCCCGCTTGATCCGAACATCGATGATCTCGATGCCATACTCAATGGCTTTTTCATTCGCCCTTTTCGTCACGGTCAACATGATTTCCGAACGGGTTTTGGAGACGATTTCAGAAAGATCGTGCTGCCCGAGATCCACTCGTAATTCCGAGTAGATAATATCATCAAGACGGGCACGGGCAACCCGTTCGGTCCTGAAAGATTCATAAAACACCAACGGATCGACAATCCGCCACTTTGCAAAATTGTCAATGACCATGGTTTTTTTATCACGGGTGACAACATCCTGCGGCGCAGAGTCATAATCAAGCAGACGTTTATCAAACCGGATGACATCCTGGATAAACGGAATCTTGAACTTCAAACCGGGTTCAGTAATTGTCCGGACAGGTTTTCCCAACTGAACAACAATGGCCGTTTGCCGAATATCGACGACGAAAAAAGGGGAGACACCAGCCATCATCAATATCAATACCGAGATGACGATAATTCCCAAGAGGCCTTTTTTACTCATGGTGTCTCCTTTCTGGCCATATTGCCGAAACCTTCCTGACCGAGCGGCAGGTAAGGGAGAATCTGCCCCCCGATTCCCTTATCGATAATCACCTTGTCTATGTCTCCCAAAACCCCTTCCATGGTTTCGATATAGATTCGTTTTCGAATAATTTCTTTGGACGCTTCATATTCTTTCAGAGTTTTCAAAAACCGATCGACCTCTCCTTCCGCTCTTCGAACCCGCGCTTCCGAATAGCCCTGCGCTTCATTGATCATTTGGGCGGCCTCTCCCTTGGCCTTTGGAAGAATCTTATTCCGGTAACCATGCGCCTCATTGATCAACTTCTCCTTATCTTCCTTCGCACTCGCAACATCCTTAAAGGCCGCAGCCACTGCCTCCGGTGGATCCACATCCTGAAGTTGCACAGCCGTAATCTGGATGCCGGATTCATACGCGTCAAGTGTATTCTGGAGGAGCTGTTGCGTGTCCAACTGGATCTTCGCTTTTCCGACGGTCAGGGCTTCGTCAATTCTCCGTTGACCAACCACCTGCCGGATCGCCGACTCTGCACTTTTCTTAATTGTCGCGCCAGGATCTGCAACATTAAAGAGGAATGCTTGTGCATCCCGTATCCGGAATTGAACAATAAACTCAACCGCAACAATGTTTTCATCTCCGGTCACCATGAGGGCCTCTGCAGGAATCATCTGGGCCGTACCGCTCCTGGACCGAAATCCGACTTCAATTCGGTGAAGCTTGGTTATCTGGGGGAGCAAAACCTCTTCGATCATCGGTATTTTGAGGTGAGGGCCGGGCGCCGATGTTCGAACATGGTTGCCGAAACGAAGTACAATCCCCTGCTCATCTGGCGCCACAATATAGAATCCTTTCCACAAAAAAATACCAATGAGGATAACCGCGACAAGGGGCTTCCAGCCTTTAAACGACGGACCGCCACCCTTCGCAAGCATTTTCTGAAATTCCCGAAGGAGCTTGACGAGTGGATCCTCCATTCCTCCGCCGGGTCCTCTTGGTTCCCAAGACATATGCTGTACCCTCCGATGCAATAAAATTTTTCTCGACGGCAACACTAGCATCTAAATAAGACAAGGTCAAATCATGATTCAATACTGATCTCACCTCTCATATCTATTGGCCAAGACTTTTTCGAATTGCATCTAACAGCTTGATTTTTAATAATTTTATTCGCAGCCATAAAGATGGCTGAAAGAAATATATTCCCGGCCTTCAAGGGGGGGGCGAAGGCCGGGAATTCCGTTAAAGGGTTTGTTGTGCGTATTCCTTTAACGGTGGGAAGCAGATTGATCTGTTCCTGTTTCATGGTGACTTGCCTTGATTGATCTTGATGAAAACCGTATCGCCTGTCGAAATGCACCGAAAGAACCCCATAATCTGAGCACTTTTGTGTGAAGGTAGCGTCCTTTTTCTAATTCTTGTAGATCTGTTGTTGTTGGAAAATGGCCGATCTGTTCTTTCATGGAAAGATACATCTCAATGCATTTTTTCCGCTGACTGGCCCAGCGAATGGCATGGAGATCTTCTCTCTCAATCTTGTGAAACATCCGCAGCCGTTTTAAATAAGGGATCGAGATGTTATTGGCCTTGGCCACATGACCGAAGTTCAGATATTTTTTATAATCGCTTAAAATTTTTTGCTTTGAAATAATCGGTGGTTTTGTTGGCTGATATGCAAAGAGGCCGACTTCTGCACCCGTTATGAGGAGTTGTCGGATGCGTTCACCGCTGAGCCCGACTTTTTCACCGACCGCTCGGAGCGTACCGCCGTTCTGATACATACGATTGATCTCAAGGAGATGTTGAACAATCGACTTTTCTGGGGGCTTAATTAAGTTGCCATCATTCTCCATCGCCGTTTGGATTTTTGTTCTGATATAGGGTGAAACCCCTTGTCCTGAAATGATTTTTCGAACCGTTCTGGGTGTGACTTTTAGCTTTGATGCCACTTCCAACAGATCGATATTGTTCTGAACCAGCCCTCTTAGTTGTGCGGCAATGGATTGAGGTGATTGTTTCTCAGTGTTTTGTTCTAACTGCAACATTATTTTCTCCTGTTTTTTAGCCCTTCAAGAGACGTCCGGGGCAAACTTTCTACACGCCGGACGTCTCCGACAATCATCCAACGAGATATTCGAAAACCTGTATGAAAGGGGTTTATGTTACGGATGAAACTTCTTGTGCGGACTGTGCGCCTGATCGCTTCTTTCCAGTAATGCCGACATAGACAAGGAGGACGATGCCCAACAAGAGCGGCATCAAACTCCACACTGCATTCATCCAGTCGAAATTGACCCAAAGCGCCACACCCGCCGCGATCCCCAGACTCACCCAAACCATGCCCCAAAGCACTAATCGCTTTTGATTTATCTGGAATTTCAACAATCCTTTCTCAATCGCAAGTAAATGTTCCTTGTGGACCAGTTCAAGCCATCGAAGAAAGAAGCGGATGAGTGCAAGGCCGACAACCAGGCCGCTGAAAATAGTCACATGGGGAATCAGCGATGTCGCCATTTCGGATAAAGGTTCATTCCGAGCATTTTTCGGCGATCCATCCTCAACCTGGCCGGCCGCTGAGGCTCCCATATTCGCTTGCAGAACAAGAGGGGTTTCACTTGATTGACCCCCCGGAGAGGAACCCGCTAAGTCTTTTTGTGCATTGCTCATCTCTGCTTGAGACGCTGTAATAGAAGCACTTTCTTCCTTGGGAATTTCCTCCAACTCCGCATCCTGGGCAATTGCCGGTGAAGTCACCAACAATAGGGCAATCGCGGGTAAAATAAAGAATTGGTGAAAAGACAAGTATTTCATTTTTGGATCAAACATTTCCTACCTCCCTATCTTAAGGTTGTAATCCCCCTTATATGACTTCCCGTTCATTTCAAGAAGCGCGTGATTTGATCCAGACATCACGCGTTCTGAAAAGAAATAACAATAAAGCCAAACGTCAGACTTTTTGCTTATTCCGGGCTTCTGGGTTCTGAATGTTCGACCTCTGGCCTCTCAACAGAAATTTCTAAATAACGATAACGATTCTCAATATCTAATAAAAAATATTCTACGACCTCTTCTCACCATTGTCAAGACTTTTCCATCCATTTTTTAGTGTTATTATTTTTTCCCTGATCTCTGACGATTTAAAACCGTTCTTTCCTGATTTTATAGAACCGACCGAGTGCAGGACTTCGAAAAGCTTTACTAAATCTTTCTTAAACGTGTTCGGGGTATACCACTTGACCGATTGAGGCCTTTGAATTGTGTTTAACTTTTAATCAGATACAGGAAAAATTTCACAAGAATCTGCGGAGGGAAGACAGGGAACCGAAATAGATAAGGGTAGAAAATAAAACAGGGCGAGCAATGTGCTCACCCTGTTTTAGGATGTTTAATATAGAAACGAACGAAGCAAACTACTTTACTTTTGCCAGGGCATTTGTCATCCGTTCTTGATTCATAGCCACGCTTTCAAGGAATTCTTCGGCAGCTTCGGTTGCCTCGTCAAGATTCGACTTGTCACCACCGACCTGGATGACGCCCATCATCCCCAAGGTTGCATGTGTTTCGCATTTAAATACCCAAACACCTTTCTTATTCAACTTCACAGTGGCAGGCTGGCTTACTTCAACTTTCCATGTGTTTCCACCTTCAGGAACATAAATAGAAGCGGGTTGATGCAGCACATCGGTAACAACAAATTCGACCGTATCACCAACATCCGCCGTGATAAAATCCGGCTCGAAAACCATCTGACTGGCACCATCGCTGCCCGTGTTCAGCATCGCGACCTTGATGGTTTTCGCCTCGGCAGTCACTGAAGTTGCATACAATAAAACCAACAGCAAAAGTGTTCCTTTGATAAATTTACTCACTCTGTTGTCCTCCCTGAAATTGATTTTAGATCCACGAAATAACCCCGCACCGACGGGCACGCGTTTAGACGCTTTATTAGAGATACTGATCTCGGCAATCTATATCAAAAAAAAGCAGAGACACTATATTGTCTGTGTTTGGGAGTTGTCAAGCCCTCTTTTTACAATTTAGTTTCCTGAACAAGGGTGGAAATTTTTTTTAAAATACTCTTTTTAGGAGGCTATTTTTTCCTGATAAACAGAAAAATAGCGGGATATTTTCAGTCGTCACAGTTCATTGACACCCCTAAACCCCTTTGTTATTCTAGCTTTGCCGCTTGTTTCTGTCGCTTTCGTCTGGGCACTTAACCATGGGAAAACCGCAACCTGAAGATGGGGTTTTTCATCAGGATTTTTAAAAGGATTTTGTAGAATATGGGGAAACGTATTAAGGATATAAAAGAGGGAAAAGGCTTTATTGATCTTCTGATCGGACAATTTTTACTCGCTGTGTTGCTCTATGTTGCGGTTGCTTTTTATGAGAAATCCCGTGAAGCAACCATGGTCGTGTCCTTTTTTCTCATTATCGGGGTACTCTATTATTCTTTCAGGGGGATGAAAAGTCTTTGGTATAAAGGGAAAAAACGCTGATGGCCCATGTTCACAAAGCCAGTGAAGAAACCTTGCATTTACACGCACCCAGTTGCGAGGTGGACCTGTGTCATTCTGGCGATGAACATCCCGATTCACCTTTAAAAAAGGGTGGTCGTAAGCATTTTATCTGGGCGATTGGCCTCACCGGTGTGGTCATGATTGTCGAGGTTGTGGGTGGGGTGATCACAAACAGCCTGTCACTGCTCTCCGATGCCGGTCACATGCTGACGCACCTCATGGCACTGGGTATCAGCTTTTTTGCCATCCTTTTTGCCTCACGCCCAGCAACTTTAAAAAAAACATTCGGATTTTACCGCCTTGAAATTCTTGCGGCCCTTTTTAACGGGTTTCTTCTCTTCTTGATGACGCTCTGGATTCTTTACGAGGCCTATCAGCGTTTTATCACCCCCGAACCCATTGCAACGATGGAGATGATGGTTATTGCTGTGATCGGGCTTTTGACCAATATTGCGACGGCCTTTCTCCTGAGTGGCTCTGAACGGAAGGATATCAATACAAAGTCTGCCATCCTGCATCTTTTTGGCGACATGGCTGCATCCGTGGGTGTGGTACTAGGCGCGGTCCTGATTGCCATGACGGATTGGCTGTGGATTGATCCCATCCTCGGGGTGTTGATTTCTGTGGTCATCCTTTTTTGGGCGGTGGGTCTGATTCGGGATGCGATCGATATCCTACTGGAGGCAACGCCGAAGGAAGTGGACCCTGGACGTATTGTGGAAGCTGTTAAAATCATCGAAGAGGTTGAAGATGTGCATGATGTTCACGTATGGACATTGACATCCGGGATGTATGCTTTTTCGGCACATGTGGCCATCCGGAATATGCCGTTGCAAGAAACTGCGCCGCTTTTAAAAAAAATAAATGCGCTCCTTTGTGAGCAGTTTAAAATTGGTCATGCTGCAATTCAGTTAGAAGCCGCAGGACAGAAGTAATCAGTGAATGAATGCGCAGAGAAAGGGATGATGGCAGAAAAAGATTGGCCTCAACTGGCCGGTGAATTTGATCAACCGGAGTACCGTCTGGCTATTGCGCAGTTTGAGCGAGCGGCAGCGCGACTGGGACTGGACAAAAACCTGACGGAACGTTTTCGAATGCCGCAACGTGCTCTGGTCGTCAATGTGCCTCTTCGACACGATGATGGCCGCGTGTGCCTTTTTCGAGGTTATCGGGTTCAGCATGACTCTTCACTTGGTCCTTTTAAAGGCGGCGTTCGTTACCATGCCAATGTGAATCTCGGGGAAATCACCGCCCTGGCGATGTGGATGACTTGGAAATGTGCGCTTATCGGGCTCCCTTTTGGCGGTGCCAAGGGCGGTGTGCGTTGTGATCCCAAGGTGCTCTCACGAAATGAATTGCAGGGCCTGACTCGAAGGTACACAGCTGAGATATTCCCCATCATCGGCCCTGAAAAAGATATTCCTTCTCCAGATGTCGGCACCAATGCACAGACGATGGCATGGATGATGGACACCTACAGCCAGCAGGTTGGTTATGCTGTCCCGGGTGTTGTGACTGGAAAACCGGGAAGTATCGGAGGCACCATCGGACGGGCAGAGTCGGCCGGTTTGGGATTGTTTTTTGCGATTGTTTCCGGAATGGGTCACCTTCAAATTCCAGCCTCTGGGAGTACCGTCATCGTTTATGGTTTTGGCAGTATTGGTCGTTATATTGCGAAGAAGTTGTCTGAACATGGGATGAAGATTGTCGGTGTGGCGGATTCGTCTGGTGGGATTTATAATGCCGGGGGACTGGATGTGATAGGTCTTTCGAGGCATAAGGAACGAGAGAATGCAATCGCCGGGTTTTCTGAAGGAGAAATTCTTTCTCACAGTGATTTGCTTGAGCAATCTTGTACCATCCTGATTCCGGCCGCCATCTCGGGGACCATAGATGCCCAGAATGCCGGTCGTCTAAAGTGCCGGGTTCTGGCAGAAGCGGCGAATGGCGCCACGGATCTTGCCGCTGATCCAATTTTGGAGAACCGGGGTATTTTTGTCATTCCCGATCTGCTTGCGAATACCGGTGAAATCATCGCTTCTTACTTTGAATGGGTTCAGGACATTCAGAATTATCTTTGGTCGAAGAAAGAGATTGAGGTCCGTTTGTCCGATATGATGACAGATGCCTTTGCGCGTCTTCTGTCAAAGTCGCAGTCCGAGAAGGTGGATATGCGAATGGCGGCTTTGATGACCGGTCTTGAAAAACTTGCAAATGCCCACCTTGCTCGGGGACTCTTCCCGTAATGATAGATCTTTTTGAGCACATCAAAATTGATGGCCATGAGCAAGTTTTGTTTTGTTCTGATTCATCTTCCGGTCTTCAAGCCATCGTTGCCATTCACAGTACAAAGCGTGGTCCCTCTTTAGGAGGGTGCCGAATGTGGCCTTATCGGTCTTTTGATGCCGCATTGTCTGATGTCCTACGTCTTTCCAGGGCGATGACCTATAAGGCGGCGGTCAGCGACCTGCCTCTAGGAGGGGGGAAAAGCGTCATCTGGGGCGATCCGAGAACAGCAAAATCGAAAGGCTTGATTGCCGCTTTTGCAAAACATATTGAGACATTGGGAGGCCGTTACCTTGTGGCGGAAGATGTGGGGATCGGTCTCCAGGATATTAAAGAAATACAGAAGTTTACATCCCATGTTGCCGGTTTTCCCATTGAGGCAGGTGGCAGTGGTGACCCCTCTCCCGCAACGGCCTATGGTGTTTTTGTAGGCATGCGGGCCTGTCTGGAAGAAATTTACGGAGATCCTTCTTTTAACGGGAAAAGGATTGCCATTCAAGGGTTTGGAAAGGTGGGGAGCGCCTTGGCAGGACTGCTACATAAGGAAGGGGCACGTCTCTACATTTCGGATATGGACCCGGAAAAGGTCGCCATCGGGTGTCGAAAATACGGAGCGGATCCGATTCATGGCCATGAAATCTACCGTGTTGACTGCGATGTTTTTGCGCCCTGCGCCCTGGGTGGGATTATCAATGAACGGACGGTTCCAAGTCTTTCCTGCCAGATCATCGCCGGAGCAGCCAACAACCAGCTTGAAAATATGGAAGTTACATCCGCACTTGAAGAACGTAAAATTCTTTACGCGCCTGACTATGTGATGAATGCCGGCGGTCTGATTAATATTTCTGAAGAGCTGCATGAATATAATCAGGATCGGGCCACCCAAAAAGTGGCGGAGATTTACGGACGTATAAAAGTTGTTTTTGGAATGGCAAAAGAGGCAGGTATTTCAACGGCAGCGGCAGCAAATAGGCTCGCCGAGAAGAATCTTTCAGAGGGGAATGATGCTTAAGTTTATCCGGTTTATAGGACACCCTACCCTCTGGCGGAGTGTGATTGTGCTTAGTTTTTCCTTCGTGTTTATTACGCTTCCCAACTACATGCCCCCGATTTTACATGTGGCGACGACCCTCCTGATCTGTGTGGTTTTTATAACGGTTCCGGACAAACAGGGGATCAGAAGCGGACTCATTGCAGGCGTTTTTTCATTAGTTTTCACCGGGCTGGGACACCTTTACACCCGTGAGTATGGAAGGGCGTTTTTCTTTATTCTCGGCGGGTTATTTGCGTACATGCTCACGGGATATAAGATGCAGTTTATTCTTTTTAATCTGGTTCTATTTGTTGTTTCTGCAATCGATTCCTTTTCTTTCGGAAAACGAGGCATTGGTATTTTTTAATTCTTTTTCTGTTTTGATCAATCGCTCGACTTGGACGGTTTTTCCGTATAGAGTGCTTCGATGCTTTCGATGATGCCGCGGGCTTTCCCGTCCGCGAGTTCCTCTTCCTTCTTCAGCCGATTTTTTAATTGAAAAAGCTCGTGTGAAATATTGATTGCAGAGAGCACTGCGAGTTTTGAAAAAGCGCTTCCTTCTGAATGTTTTGAAACCTCATTCATCTTCGCATCAACAAACGAGGCCAGTTCATTCAGATAATCTTGATTGGCCTGTCCTCTGAGGGCGTATTTCCGGCCAAAGATCTCAACGAACAATTTGTCTTTATATGGCTTCTCGTCCACCCCCGTGCTCCGTACTCACCGCATCCGGTGCTGTTTCTGAACGAATATCTTGATCGGTATCCGAGAGTGTTGTCTCCATGCTGGAATGGGTCATGCTCATGTCAGACCTGCTGCCCCCGCTTTCGAGGTGATTAATTGTTTCTAATATCCGCTCGACGCGATCTCTAATATTGGCCCTTTCCTGCTGGATGCCTTCAAATTCCCGTTGCTGTTCGTTGAGTTTATTTTCCAGTAGCTGTTTTTCTTCTCTCAGTTGTTTGATTAGACTAATCATCTGCTGAACCCGGCTTTCCAAGACACTTAAATATTCCAATTCCATGGCTCCCTCAATCATTAAGTTTTGGCATAAAACTTTGACAAATCTACCGTTTCGAAAAATAAATGTCAACAATTCTGAAGTGAATCAATCGCTTGTCGATTATCTGGATAATGATCCACGATGACTGGTGTGATATATTCCCTTCCAGGGAAAAATGGAAAAATTTCAACTGCAATCAGAGTTTCTCCCGGGAGGCGACCAGGGCAAAGCGATTGATGCCCTTTCCAAAGGGGTGATGTATGGCGTCCCTCACCAGGTATTGCTCGGTGTGACCGGCTCCGGTAAGACTTTCACCCTCGCAAATGTCATCGAGCGCGTTCAGAAACCGACACTGGTCATCGCCCACAATAAAACCCTGGCGGCACAGCTCTATCAGGAATTCAAGGATTTTTTTCCTCTAAACGCCGTCGAATATTTTGTCAGTTATTACGACTATTACCAGCCTGAAGCCTACATCCCTCAAACAGACACGCTGATTGATAAAGATTCCTCTATCAATGATGCCATTGACCGGATGCGTCATGCCGCGACTTCTTCTCTCCTGGAGCGAAACGATATTATTATCGTCGCCTCCGTTTCCTGTATTTATGGTTTGGGTTCTCCTGAGGCCTATCATGGCATGTTGGTTTACCTCGAAGAGGGCAGGGAAATGGAGCGGGATACCCTGCTTCGCAAGTTGGTTGAAATCCAATACGAACGGAATGATGTCAGTTTTTATCGGGGAATATTCCGGGTTCGAGGCGATCTGGTCGAAATCTTTCCGGCGGCTTCTGACAACAATGCCATCCGAGTTGAATTTTTTGGCGACACGGTCGAGGCCATTTATGAGATTGATCCCCTTTTAGGCTCGATTGTCCGGCGGCTTCCCAAGATTGCCATCTATCCGGGCAGCCATTATGTGATTCCTCCCGAACGCTTTCAAAATGCGCTTTACGAGATCGAAGAAGAACTCCAGCGCCGGATCAAATATTTCCGCGAAAGAAATATGCTCCTGGAGGCACAACGCATCGAACAACGCACGGGCTTTGATCTCGAAATGATTCGGGAAATCGGGTATTGCCAGGGGATTGAAAATTACTCCCGCCATCTCTCCGGGCGACAAGAGGGAGAACCTTCCCCCACCCTCCTGGATTATTTTCCTGAAGATTTTCTTCTGCTGATTGATGAGAGCCATGCCACCGTCCCGCAGATTGGCGGGATGTATGCAGGAGACCATTCCCGGAAGGGCAACCTGATTCAGTATGGTTTCAGGCTGCCTTCTGCTTTTGACAATCGGCCCCTGAAATTTCCGGAGTTTGAGAAATTTATGTCACATGTCATCTATGTCTCAGCCACCCCGGGTCCTTACGAACTGGAAAAGGCGGGCGGCGCGGTGATCGAACAGGTAATCCGGCCGACGGGTTTGATTGATCCGGAAATTATCGTTCGCCCGGCAAAGGGGCAGGTGGATGATCTGCTTGAAGAGATTCGGAAACGGGTCGCCCTTTCCGAGCGGGTGCTGGTGACGACCCTGACCAAACGCATGGCGGAAGACCTGTGTGAATATTATCAGGAAATCGGAATTCAAGTCCGCTATCTCCATTCTGACATCAAGACGATTGAGCGGATGGAAGTCATTCGAGATCTCAGGCTGGGTAAATTTGATGTCCTGGTCGGGATCAATCTTCTTCGGGAAGGCCTGGATCTTCCCGAAGTGTCATTGGTTGCCATACTTGATGCGGATAAAGAAGGTTTTCTCCGGTCACATCGTTCATTGATTCAAACGGCGGGGCGCGCTGCCCGGAATGTTGCGGGGAAAGTCCTCTTTTATGCGGAGCATGTAACGCAGTCGATGCAGATGGCGATGGATGAGACGAACCGGCGGCGCAATATTCAGATGAAACACAATCTGGAACACGGCATCACTCCACAGAGCATCCGTAAAGAAGTTTCAGATGGTCTCCGGGAGGAAACATCGGAAAACGATATGGCCGCTTTTGTTGTGGCAGAAGAGGAAGCCCGCTACATCCCGAAAAATGAACGGCATCGCCTGATTAAAAACCTTGAGCAAGAAATGCAGGACGCGGCAAAACTGCTGGCCTATGAACGTGCGGCAGAAATCCGGGACCGGATCAAAGCCTTAAAGGAAATGGAAATTCTGGATGGGTTGGGGTGATGAAGGTCGAAACACTTAATTAATTAATAAATAACCAACCTAATTTTGTCATCCCGGAACAGCTTGATTGGGATTCGTATTCCGGCGTTGCAATGATACATTCTAAAATCAGGTCATGTCAGGAGTTTCTTACCTGTTTTATCGATCGAATATAGTGAATGACCTTCCAGACTTCCTCTTCTGAAATCATTCTCGGAGAATAAGAGAACATCCCCGTCCCTGAAATGCCATGTTTGATTACCCAGAACATTTCACCATCGGCCCGTAGCAGATGGAAAGTTCCGTCGGTTAAATCGCGGGGAGGCGGCGCCAAGAGGACGCCACCCTGACCATCTCCCTTACCTTCTTCACCATGACAGACGTTGCAACCGCCCTTTCCATGGTAAAGCGCATCTCCTTCTTCAACAACTTCTCGAGAGAGCGGGATGGGATTGGCAATTTTTCTTGCTTCTTTAGGGGCGCGCGGGGTGGAGAGCTGGGCGGAGGTGACGAACGAATTGGACTCAGGCGGTGCAAGGGCATTTGTAAACAGGTGCATCGCTACGGCAAATGCGCCGATTATTAATAACAGTATAAGAACGATCTTTCCCTTCGTCTGACTCGGCCTCATTTTATCCTCTCTTTTCAGGAAGAACTGTCAATCCCGATCCATATTCTCCGCAACTGTTTAGCTTTCCTGAATTTTCTTCCAACTTTGCCGCTTCCCACAGGCGGTTCATTTCATCCAGGGAAAGAGATGCCAGCTGTACGCCTTGTTCCTCCACAGCCGTTTCCATCTTTTTAAACCGGTTGCTAAAACGCTGGATGGTCCCTCGAAGGCCATCTTCCGGACTGACTTTCAAAAACCGGCCTACATTCACAATTGAAAAGAGGAGATCGCCCAATTCGTTTTCAATTTTCTTTTCATCTTTTTCTGATACCGCTTCTCGAAGTTCCCGAAGCTCTTCCTCAACTTTAGAAAAAACAGGATCTAGCGTTTTCCAATCAAACCCGACACGCGCAGCCCGGTGTTGAATTTGCAACGCCCGAAGCAATGAAGGAAGGCTCTTCGGAATACCGTCTAAAGCCGATTTTCTGTCACGATTTCCCGGTTCTTTTTTTTTCATTTCCTCCCACCGGGCCAAAACCGTTTTACTGTCTGGAAAACCGTCTTCTGTCTGATGATTCTCTTTTTTTTCTAAAAAGACATGCGGGTGCCGACGGGTCATTTTTTCAGTGGTCGTTCTCAAAACATCTTCGATGTCAAAACGCTCCTTTTCCCTGGCGATCTCGGCATGGAACAAGACCTGAAACAATAAGTCTCCCAACTCCTCGCAGAAGGGCTCTGCCCGTCCGTCTTCTATCGCTTCCAGAACCTCATAAGCTTCCTCAATTAAAAACGGTTTCAATGAGGTATGGGTCTGTTCCCGATCCCAGGGGCACCCGCCCTCTCCTCGGAGCCGGGTCATAACAGTCACCAGTTGATCAAATTCTTTTGACATATTTCCCCTTTAAGTTCTATACGTCAGTCGTTTGGATGAATGCAAGTTTCTAAAGAACAACAAAAGTCATTCACCCACAGGGATTACCATTGGTGCAATATCTTCTGATGACCCAACGATCGATTTAAGATGTTCAACAACGAGCAATGCCTCTTTTTTAGAAGCATAGGTTCCAATCCGTACCCTGTAGTATTGCGCTTCATTTACGGCGTTTGTATATCCTTCAACAACGGCGCTCTGGTAATAAACCGCGACCTTGCTTTTGACTCGAATCGCATTTTTTTGGCTCTGATATGCCCCGACCTGAACTGTAAAGCGCGCTATTTTAGCGGTTCTACGCCGGACAATCGGCGCACGGCCGATGATTTCAATTTCGACTTTTGCAATGCCATCCGAGACGATATCCAAGCGCTTTGCCGCACCATATGAGAGATCCAAAATACGCCCTTTGATAAAGGGGCCACGATCATTCACTTTGACATTTACATACCGACCCGTTGTGAGATCAATAACCCTGAGCAGTGTCCCAAGAGGAAGTGTTCTATGTGCAGCAGTGATTCCAAACATGTTGTAAATTTCGCCACTGGCAGTCGGACGTCCGTGAAAGTCCTTACCATACCATGAGGAAAAACCAACTTCACGGTATCCAATTGGATAATCGCGCTTCCGGACCGGCGTTACACAGGCATTCAGAATAAAAGTGAGTATGCACATGTAAAAAAAAGGAATGCCCGTTTTAATATGGTTTATGTGCGACATGGAGTGGGAAAAGATTTTAAGCCATGAGAATGGCAGTCACGCCGCAAACAAGGGTTACCAGGATCAGAGGAGGTGAGTCTGTTTCGGGAGAGGTTGCAAGGGGCACCGCCTGAGAGGCCATAGACTTCCGGGACGTTTTTGAAATGGGGGTAAGTGAATAGAGGCAGACTGAACACATAATGAAAATAGCCATGTAGCGAATCAGATTCCAAGGTGTCAGATTTTCCCATTTCAAAAATTTGATCAGTGCGGTAATCACCAGCGCACTTGCGCAACAAACAACGACTTTGTCAAATTTTCGAAAAATATCGGAAATTAAGGTACTTGCAAGATGCTGCGAAGGAATTCTTTGATGAAGTACCGGCGTTACAATGGCAGAGAGGATAAAAATCCCCCCGACCCAGATGGAGAGGGCCAGCAGGTGAATAAATTGTACACCCATAAAATAAAAATTTGGAATGGGAAACTCGATCCGTTATTCCTTCTTTTCAACACCCGCCCACAGTCCATTTTTTCCAGTCCAGGCAATTTCCTCGAGTGACCAAAACCGAATTCGATGTTTCATAAATAGAGACGGGATATCTGTTCTTGCCAACCCCCTCTTAAGCAATTCTTCGTTGACCATAATTTTATCAATATAGACAAATGCCAGGAGGCGACCATATTTATCGTGTTCTTTCAGAGTCGGGTCCAGCGCGATAAGAACCCGCTTTCCTTCAACGAGCTCTTTATTCAGTTTGGCCGCTTCCTCTGCGAAGGGTTGTGGCGCATAGGTCCAGACATCGTTTATTTTCCTTTTCAGATCCGGGGCATCAATTCCCAAATATCGAATCAGCCGACCATCCTTCAGCCGGATGGTGTCCCCATCAATGACCTTTAAGACATCGGCTTCGAATACCTTATTCGCAGCAAAAAGAGGATTGACCGAAATCAGAATAACGGTAGCAAACAGGAAACAGGAGGCCAACCTCTTAAAAAACAGACATTGACTTTTCTTTTCCGGATACGTACTCATTCATTTTCCTCCTTTTCTTTTTCATCCGCATCAATCCAATCACCGATCAGTTCTTTTTGAAGCGGCTCCAAATCAACAAAGCGAACCCCAATCCCCTCCGAAGCAAGGCCTGAGGTATTATATCGTTTCTTCCAGATGACTTCGCTTGTGCAGGTTACTTTCGTTTTATTGTCCGGCAAAACAAATTCAATCGGAAATCGATCTCCCACTTTGAGTGGTTGACGAGATGAAAGAAAAAGCCCTCCCTGGCTTAGATTTTCCGCCTGCGCCAGAAAAATCTTATTGGAATGCTTCCCTTTGATCTCCAAAACGATGAAAGGGGACCGCTTGAACCTTCTGCGATTGATGCCAATCTTATCTTTCACCGTTTCGCCCATTTCACCGCTCTTCTGAAAAAGCCAACAATGCAATACTTCTCGACCGTTTGACTGCAGCCGTTAACTTTCTCTGATGCGGGGCGCAATTTCCAGAGATACGGCTCGGAATAATTTTCCCGCGCTCAGTCAGAAAACCTTTTAAAAAATAGACCTCTTTGTAACTCACGGCATGTTTCTTTTCGGCGCACAGTCGACAAACACGCTTTTTATAATACTTTTGTTCCACCTTCCCTCCCTAATTTTTAAATAGATACGAATAAAATAGCAGTAACATATTTTCAGAAAGGGACGTTGCCTTCCTCGAATGGGATTTCGCTTCCTCCTCCATCTTGCGGGGCGGCCTGACGTTTTGGAAGAAAACGAACCATCTGCGCAATGATCTCATGACGATTTCGCTTCTGTCCATCCTCTGATTCCCATCGACGCTGTTGAAGACGACCCTCTATAAGCGCACCTTGTCCCTTAGAGAGATATTGCGCACAATTCTCTCCCTGTTTTCCAAAAACAACAATATCGATAAAACAAACATCATCCCGTGTTTCCTCGCCCTGTTTATACCGGTGGTTGACAGCAAGGCCAAAATTACAAACGGATGTACCACTTGGCGTATAACGGACTTCAGGGTCCTTGGTTAAATTTCCAATGAGGATGACTTTATTAAAACTCGTCATCGCCAGCCTTTTCCACCACTGCGTCCACGCGGAGCAAAAGTGCGTTCCTCCTGGACGGGTTCTGTTTTTCCCAACATTTCCGAATCAATTTTGAGAATGATGTCTCTGATAATCGATTCTGTAAACCGGAAATGCCGCTCTAACTCGATATTCGTTTTCCCCGTTCCTTGGTAGTGAAGCGCAATATAAATCCCTTTTCGCTCTTTTTGGACTTCATAAGCAAGTTTTTTCTTTCCCCAGTTCGTGAAACCGGCAACTTTTCCTTCTTCCCGTTCGATCACGGCCTTCACTTTTTCTATCACAGCGGTGACCTCTTCCTCCGAAAGGGATTGCTTCAGAATGAAAAGTGTTTCGTAACAATCGTTCTGATTTAGATCATTCTCTTGGTTCGTTTCAGCGATCATGTCCGGTTTATCTTCTGTTTCAACTTTCAAATAAGTACTCCCTCGAAAAATAATTCTATTGATCTGGCAGGATCATGACATCAAAATATAGCCCGATTCCACCTCTAAATTCCGTTGATTTGTATCACATTACACAAACTCAGTCAATCTCACCAACGATTTATATCATGCGCGCAGCGGCGGTCACAATCACTTCTGAAGCGCCATTTTGTATCAATATTTTCGCTCCTTCTTTAAGCGTCGCACCGGTTGTATAGACATCATCGACCAAAAGAATGCGCTTTTTTTGAATCCCTTCAGGTCGGGAAAGAATAAACGAGCCACGAATATTTTTCATTCTTTCTTTTTTTGACAGTCCAACCTGAGGCCGGGTCTTCCGGACGCGGCGCATTCCATCGATCATCAGCTTGGCGCCCAGCCAACACGAAAGCCATTTTGCAAGTAAGAGGGATTGGTTGAACTCGCGAATGCGCAAACGGCTAATATGCAGTGGAATGGCCATGACCAGATCCACTCGAAGGGCGCTAATATCGGGCCATAAAAGTTCGGCAAAGTATTTAGAAAAGTTATTTTGTCGATGATATTTAAACGAGCGAATGGCTTCTGCCAGTGGCCCGTCATAAACATACGGCGTCACTGCTCTGGAAAAGGAAGGACGATCACTTCGACAATCGCCACAAAGATGCCCGGGACTCGAGGACAAAGCGGCATTCGATTGAAAAGGAACGGCGCAGACCGGACAGAGCGGATCTTCCATGCGTCGGATTTGGGAAGCGCAGGCCTCGCAAAATAAAGGCATTGAAAAAAACACAAAATTGGTCTCTTTCTGAACGGGGGGTATCGACCGCTTACATGAAACGCAAGAACGGGGGTAAATGAGGGAAAGGATGCTCTCTGTGAAGAGGATCAGTTGTCTAGCGGCTGTAATAAACACGGTAGGCGAATCCTCCTGTTCCGGACACGATGCCAATAAAAAAAATCAAGTAGAGCATTTGCTCAAAAAGAAGGCCTCCCCCCTGCATGACGATCAGTAACATGATCGTCGAAAAACATCCCCAGGCAAACCACCATCCGAAATAACGGAGCTTGATTTTGGTGGACACGGGAAGTAAAAGAGGACAACCCTTCCAGATTGCCAGACCGAATATTGCGCCCAGGGAATCAATTCCAACATCTATCAGGCTTCCTGTCCTGGTAGGGACAAAGCGCTGATGCAATTCGTCAAAACAGGCATATGTGATTGCCACGCCCAAGGCGATGTAAACGGTCTTCCAACTATTTTCCCTATCCTGCGTCAGCGCGGAAAACCATAGGACAGAAAGAACGGCATATTCGAAAATATGCGCTGATTTCCGGATAAAAAATAAGGTGTTATCCAGACCTTTCGGTGAAAGATCTGGAAAAAGAAAATGAATCAAGGGCCCCAGAAAACCACTTGTATGCTCTGCGGAACCGAGGTTCGTCGAGAAAATGAACATCAAGCCCATCCAGGCAAACGCATAAAAATATCGCTTCATTACAAGCCGGGAGCAGGTTCAATGGCCTCATCAAAAAGCGCCCATCGAGCCAATTTTTTTGAAATATCGTCAATGACCATTGTCTGCTGTGAAATGAGGAAAGAAAATGAAAGATCGGGTGTCTCCGCAATGGCGGAAATATCCGTCCCGAATTTATAAGCCGGAGCCATTTTCGGATTGTCAAAATGCGGGTTTTGATAGGCCAGATAATCCATAAAACACTCTTTTAATGGCAACGCCTGGTAAAGCTCGAAATGAAGCGCCTTTGCTAAAAAGAGGGCTTTTTCAGAATTTTTAACAAAAGCTTCTACCTCGCCAAAGAACGAAACAAGCATCAAGGATATCAACCGCCTTAACATCCTCGTTTTTTTTAAACCACTGACCTGCGCTAAAACGGCGCTGTCGAAGCGATCATCATAATCCTGAATTGAATCAAGAATGGCTTTTTGCAGGAGGTAGTCGCCCCCTTCCCGAAACGCCTTTGCCAGATCAGGCAACTTTGAGACAACCTGTTCACTCTCTGGATCCAGGGTCTGAAACTGGTGGTAGAGGAGGTCAACTGCCGGGTTTGGATGGGTTTTCTTCTTGAATAAACGGCGAAAGAATGTCACAAAAAACCTGTTTGTCTTGACTGTTCTCGAAAACTATACAGCAATTTTAAAGGACGGGCAAACGAAATAGGACGCATGAAAAAAGTCTTACGGAAGCCATTCCAAGCCCGCTTAGACCTTTAAAATTACTTCTATCCTATTAGAATAACAGCGATTTAATAGCCCGGCTGATTTCTCCGTCTCTCTCATCTTGACAAGACATTCACCACTCTGATAATCCTCAAACCGCATGGAAACAATCTATCTTGATCATATGTCGGCCACTCCGCTCCTCCCCGCAGCGCGGGAGGCCATGCTCCCTTTTTTGACAGAAATATTCGGCAATCCCCGAAGCAAACATTCACTTGGCATCCGTCCTCGCCACGCGATTGAAGCTGCGCGAGAAGCCATCTCAAGCCTGATTTCTTGTACGCCTGGTGAAATCATTTTCACAGCTTCCGGAAGTGAATCCAACAACCTTGCCGTCAAGGGCGTTCTTTCTGCGCATCATAAAAAGGGACGCCATATTATCACCACTGCCATCGAACACTTTTCAGTTTCACACCCTCTGAAACATCTTGAGAGAGAAGGTTGCTCAGTCACATGGTTGCCTGTTGACAGCAATGGGCGCGTTAATCCGGCACAGGTTGCCGATGCCATTCAAAAAGAAACTATTTTAATCTCCATTCTTCACGCAAACAATGAGATCGGCACAATCCAACCTCTCCGGGAAATCAGCCGGATTGCAAAAGACGCAGGTATTCTCTTCCACACAGATGCCGTCGGCACCATTGGTATTACTCCTTTTGATTGTGAAGCGTTGGGGGTTGATCTGGCCGGTTTTTCTGCCCAGCAATTTTATGGCCCAAAAGGGATTGGAGCGCTTTATATTCGGCGTGGAACAAGGATTTCTCCCCTGATTGAAGGTGGAATTCAAGAAGAAGGACGCCGTGCCGGCACAGAAAACGTCGCGGGTATTGTCGGGATGGGCATTGCCGCCCGAGAAGCCCGGAACCATTTAACGACGGAAGGACAACGATTAGGCCGACTTCGGGATCGACTGATTGATCAATTGCTCGCAAAAATTCCACTGATTCACCTGACGGGAGATCGATTGAAGCGGCTTCCACAAATTGCCAGTTTCGCAGCAGAATACACCGATGGGGAAGCGCTGGTCAGACTGCTTGAAAAACGAGGCATCCTCGCCGCAAGCGGTTCCTCCTGCAGCTCAGACGCATTAAAAATCTCTCCGGTCCTCACTGCAATCGGTCTCCCTGGAAATATTGCGCAAGGGGGAATTGTGTTCAGCCTCGGGACACAAACAAGCGAATCCGACATCAACACCGTGATCTCAGTCCTTCCAGACTGCGTGAACGAACTCAGAAAAGTTTCTCCGATTTATGCCGATATCGAAAAAACCTCCGGAATTTTAAAATCCAAATGACACCGGTCGCTGACTTCTCGCTTGACGCCTTAGGGCTTTTTTGCCCAATACCTGTCATCCTGACGCAAAAAAAAATAAAAATGCTGGCGTGCGATCAAATCTTGGAAATCCTTGCAGATGACATCGGTATCAAAAAAGACATGGCGGTCTGGTGTAAAAATGCCGGCCATGAGTTGTTGGAAATTACCCAGGAAGGGACTGTTATTAAGTTATACGTTCGGAAAAACGAGCGAAATAGCTAAAGGAAACAAGGCCCTTCAACGGACTTTTCCAATCAGGATGGACAGCGTTGCATCTTCATTGTTAATAACCGCCAAGTCCATTTTCCCGTCTGCATTAAAATCTTTTGTCAAAACAAAAAATGGCGCAGCCCCTGTGGGAATGTTCAGTGGAGGATGCCGAAATTTTCCCTTCCCCTTCCCAGGCATGTATGAAATGTTTCCACTTCTGCTGTTGGCAACGACGAGATCAATGATCTTATCCCCGTTGTAATCGGCAGGGGCAGCCGAAACCGGGCCTCCTTCTGCGCCAAAATCCCGGACCTTTGAAAATTTTTCGCCTTGTTCTCCCATAAAAAGGGATAAAGCATCTCCCAATCCATTCATGACCAGGACATCTGGATGGCTGTCCTGATTAAAATCTTCGGCTATCAGCGCAATGGGATTCAGTCCTGTTCGATATCCATTCTCCCCTTTTTTAAAGGTCCCATCCCCCTTGCCCCAGAAAAAGATGATGTTGCTGTTTTTGTGCCCTCCATTGTTTGCGATGGCCAGATCGACGAAAGAATCTCCGTTAAATTCGCCCGCAATAATACCGGTCGGAATCGTTCCCGGACTTGCCGTCATGCCTTTTTCAAAGGTCCCGTCTCCCTTGCCAGACAGCACGAGAAGACGGTCAAACCGAGAAACCAAAGCCATATCAAGATGTCCATCACCATTAAAATCAGCAGCTGTGGCTGAATAAGGAGAACGATTTACTTTATATAGAGGACCATCCTCAAAAAGAGCGCCGCCCTTGTTGATCAAAATTTGAACAGTATCTTCCGAATTCTGAACAACGGCAAGGTCTGTTTTCTTGTCCTCGTTGAAATCTCCGGCAACCACCCACCTGGGGGCCTTTCCGACCTTCCGTGTGAGCGTATCGGGGAAACTCGCGTCATTTTTCCCAATGAGAATCGAGAGGGAATTGTCCTCTGTATTGACGCTCACCAGATCCAGGAGACCATCCTGCGTCAAATCAGAAGCAATCAGATGGGAGGGACTTTTTCCAATCGGATACGAAACGGGTCTGCGGAAGGGATTGGGGGGTGGGGCTGTATTGACGCACCCCCCGGCAGTGATAAATAGGATGAGGACCAACATGGGAGAACAGGAACGCTTCATGGACACATCTTACGAAGTTTCACTCTCATGTCAAATTTTTTTAGCGGATAGAACAGAAGGCCTTCTCAGGTGACTTTGGGAAGCTCTGATGAAGTCTGATTTGAATTTTCAGAAAATAAATTTCAGATTTAAGGTGTAAATTGAAGAGAAAAGCCCTTAATTTTAAAGATTTGAAACAACCCAGGAGCTGGGAATTTTTGCCTTGAAAAACAATTCATAACCTGATTAGGATCTCGTTCTTTCAGAGGAAATCCTCAATTTGCTTGCCATTCACATGTTATTTTAAAAAGCTTCCCGACCGTAAAACAAGATTGCACGGATTATGTTTTCTTTCGGTAGACAGACTTCTCAATCAAAGATTTCGCCGCCAAAAATCTGCCGTCGCTTCTTTCCCCGATCAAGGGGATGATCGTAGCCGGGGAGAATGGTGCCATCGGCGGAATAGGGGCCGATTTGAGTCCATGTTCCCCGTTTGAAACGGTCGACATATTCAATTTCGAGGATGGCCTTTGGACTCTTGTAGCCATATTTAAAGGGGATGATCACCCGAAGCGGAAAACCATGCTCATCGGAAAGCGGTTCATTGTTCATCGCATACACCAGCAGCGTTCGCTCGTGATGCATCTCTTCTAAGGGAAGGTATTCGACATAGGTGTCTGCACAGTGAAAAACGACCCCAATCGCTTCCGGGTGAGGGTGCACCTGTTTTTCTAATTCAGAGATAGAAAACCCCGTCCATTCTGCTTTGGCGGACCAGCACTCAACACATTTGATGCGTGAAATCTGGGTTTTTCTCGGCAGTTTTTCAAGTAAATCCAATGTGAATTCATGTGGATTTTCACAGAGACCACTGACCTTGAGATGCCATTTTTTTTTATCGATGCGCCGGAAGGGTTTATAGTATTGAATGTAGAATTGCTTGTATTTTCCATCACGTGTCTTCCCGACATATTCCGATGACCGCCAAAAGTTGAACCTTGCAAATGCGCGATTCAAGGACCCGAAAAGGGGCTTGAGAAATGTGAGAATAAATGTGAAAAACCCAAAGAAGATTGTTTTTAAAAATCGCCGACGACCGATCTGATTTAACGTGCGCATCGAAAGCCCAAAAATATATATCGCTTTTCAGGCATTACTTCGATCCGATCCGTCGTGGCGCTGTATTCATAATCCAAATGATGGTTCCAGACTCCGCCTCGGGCGATCTTCTTTCCTTCAATGTCTCCCAGGGTCCATTCCCATACCGAAGCTGCCATGTCCCGGACGCCAAAAACCGAGATATCCTTTTTGTTGAACCCGACGCTCCGTTTGACCATCCCGGAATAGGAGGGATGGGCTCTCTTGCGAAGTTTATTATTGCCCCAGGGATAGATTCTGCCATCAATACCGCGAGCGGCCCTCTCCCATTCGGGCTCTGTCGGAAGCCGTTTGTTCAGCCGCTCGCAATAGCCTTTCGCTTCTTCCCAGGTCACGAGGCTCACCGGATGACGGTCCGCGCCCGCAGGATAGCGATGCTCTGAAAATACGGCGCTGAATTCTGCGTTATTCACCTCAAATGGATCAATCCAGAAATCATCCACAACAACCTTTGTCGGGGCAGGCGATTTCTCAAGTTGTCCCATCAGAAAAGGCCCGGCAGGAATTTTGATCATTGATTCGGAGTAGACGACCTGGAAAGTCAACAAACAGAAGAGGACAGGAACAATATAGGAAATGTAATCTTTTACTTTCATCAACTGGCTCCCTTTTTCTTGTTTGACAGAAGATGTTTTAAAAAATACGC
>JBHHWW010000011.1:0-21348 GCA_046756725.1 Nitrospiria bacterium
TCTAAAATCCCCGCGCAAAAAGAGACGCCTGAACAAGGGCGCAGAAAATCCGATACCCGCATAGGCACTTGTAAAGTTGTCTTTCTTTGCATTCACCAAAAGTCGTGCGGGAGAGGTTCTGATGCCGCCGCCGCCCATCGTGCCGTAGAGAGAGAGCCACTGCCCCTTCCAGGGAGTAACCATCAAACCGCCAAGAAACAAATTGGTCTCTCCCAGATCGCCACTGACCCGACCCAAACTTGCTTCCACGGAAAGCGCACCGGCCAGAAAATAACTGAGCCTTAGATAGAGCGCAGAATCTCCTTCAAATTGTCCCCCGCTCCATCCGGCTTTTAAACGACTGTCAATATAGGCATCATAAAATCGTTCTCCCCAACCCTTCTGATAACCGGACGCCCGCAAGGTTTTTGCCACTTCATCACGATACACCCAGCCCTCCTGACCATTGAAAAGCTGTACCTTGTACCAATCCGTCCGCCGCTTCATAAGAAAAATCGCTTCGCCCTTTTCCGCGATATAAAAAACAGGGTAACTTCGTCCCGGTCCTGTGTGGAGTTCCAGGAAAGGTTCAACGACTTTGGCTCTGGCATCGGACTGTTCTTTCGCTGACACCGGATCCGCCATTGACAATATTAAAATTCCGCCAACCAACAAAAATCCTGGAATCAAAAAAAACCACTGAAAGACTCTGAAAAAACAAGACTGATTCAAATCGGACTCTGTATCCAAGCGAATATCGCTAGATAATCCGTCCCGGTCTCACTTAAAAAAATATCCCCCCCCAGATGTTGGAATCCTCCGATGGACAGTGCCAGTGGTTTTTTCAAAATTTTGCTATCCCCTGGATTCACAAGATTGGCCATCCCTGCCGATGAGTCATGGTTCGCCAGAAGTTCTTCAGGGGTACATGAGACCACTTTGCATTCAAAAAGACGGAAGCTGCCACCGGGACCGCCTGTATTTGGATCGGCCTTGTCCCGGAAATGACATCCAGAATCTGAACAGCGCCGATTGTCGAGAACCGGCTGAACCGTCGTTTTAAAAAAATCGTGATCCAGGCTGCCGACAATCCCTCCCTCTCCTGGATCAATCGTGCCACATCCGGTGATGAAGGCAAGAAAAAATCCGAAAATAAAAAAGTACACGGCTGGTTTCATAGGCGGCAGTCTCCTAATTCGCCGCGGCAATCCAGTTCAGGATTGTGGTGTAATCGGCATCCGCCGTGCTTAACGGGGACGGTGAAACCACAGCCCCGTTGTCAAACATATCGACCCCGCCGCCACTTAAGCCGATGGCCTTATTCAAGAGAATACTGTCGGCCGGCGTACTGACATTGGTGCGAGCGGCGACGGCCCCAAAATCGCCCTCGGCACTTCCGGTCAACACAAAATCGCTCGCCCCCCCCGCCACATGACAACCGCCGCAGCGGGTCGTCAAAACGGGCAGGACAGACGTCTCAAAAACAGCTTGATCCAAGTTCAATCTGGCTGGCTGGCTGATGACTTCGTTATTCGTAAATTGGGCGCCCAGATCAATCCACTCCACCAGAGTTAGTTTTTCCGCATCGGAAAGAAGCGCGGCATGGTTGTTCGGGTCTGAGGCAGGCAGTGGTTTCCCTGAGCGAAGTCCTTCGCCAAAAACCCGTTCAATCAGATGGCTTTGACGGGATTCTCCTGGGGCGGCTGCATTGCTTCCATTCATGTCACTGAGCAGTTGGGCGTAGGAAAGCGGGAAACCTGAACCGGATTGATCTCCACTTAAGTCCAATCCGCCCGCTGGTCCGGTTCCAGCAGGATTGGAGATAGAATGACATAAGATACACTTTGCGTCAAAAATAGTCTGGACGTGGATTGTAAAATCGATAACAGGAATCGCCGGCGGTGTCAATGCAGAAGCAGCGCGGTTTAGCGCAATCGAGTCCGCTGCAAGCCGTTGAGGATCGCCCCGTCGTGGAGAGTGGCAGCCGTTACAGGTTTTGTTCTCACCCGGTCGTACCTGCAGCCAGTTTTCCTTGACCTTGAAGGAACGCCGCTTTGAATCCACCGCATTGAGAGTAATTGCTGTTTCGGCAGGCACTGTGACCCGGAAAGAACCATCCGCTTCCACAGGCGCATACCCCAGAATCTTCTGCCGTTCAAATCGGGTCGATCCGATATCTCCCCGGCCAACCCCCGGCATACTCCGAACCGCCGCAATAACACGAATTTCCTTGACTGCCTGAAGGTTCGGATCGGCCATGAGAATGTTAAAGTCGATATTGCCATTGCCGTCCCTCGGGATTTGTTTGCCATCCGTAAAAAGAACCGTGTCAGAGAGCGCCCGGTTGGCCTCGGAGTCATAGACGCTGGCTGCGGCCAAAACGCCCGTGGTTCCCTGATCGCTTCGATTCGCCACCTTTGCCGGTTTCGCCGTCGGGATCTGCGTCTGAGGCACGGCCATCAATGGAATCG
The DNA here is from genome assembly GCA_046756725.1 of Nitrospiria bacterium. Taxonomy (GTDB): domain Bacteria; phylum Nitrospirota; class Nitrospiria; order SBBL01; family JAADHI01; genus JBHHWW01. The sequence continues at coordinate 2,451 of JBHHWW010000011.1, forward strand.
GCTCAACAAAAACCTGCCGTGATCCAGCCGGTGGGACCTGAATCGGTTTGATTGAGCCATCTGCATTGTTCAGCATCCAGATGCCATAACTGGGCTCTTCCGGAAGGCTTCCCTCTTCCATCCGGCTGAGCACACGCCCGGTCGAGTAGGCCGCGAGATAGCGGTTGGAACCATCCGGGACCTCGTAAACACCGTGGTAACGTCCTACGCTTGAAGCCTCCCTGCCAGTCGGGATGACTTGAGCGCCCGTCAATTGTTGAGAGGCCGTCTTGCTGTTATCCGCCTCTGCAGCCACATCAAGAACGCCGATTGCGCCCCCTTCAAAGGTCCCGGAAAGTGGCATCATACTGGCTGTCAATTTACCATCGGCCCTTTCCCGGACATCCAGAAAAGAGTTGACTCCGGAGTGGGAGCCATATTTGATGAAGAGATCGGTCCCGTCCGGTTCGATCTTGAAGATTGAAAACTTGTTGACCCGCGCCAAATGTTCCCATCGGCTGAACATGATCGTTCCATCCTTCAAAACCGTCGGGTTTCGGTCATGGCTCTGATTAAAAGAAATTTGAACCACTTCGCCCGAATCACACTGAGGTTGTGCGGGAAGCACTCCGGCGGTTCTGTCCAGAATGTGAAGCAGGGCTGCCTTTCTCCGTTCATATTCATCCAGATGGCCGGGGCGATCAGAGGTAAAGACGATTCGGCCGTCCGGAAGATAGACCGGATCGACCTCGTTATCGGGGCCGCAAGTCAAAGGCTCCGGTGCAGATTCACGGCTTCCATCTGCATTGATGATCATTTCATAAAGATGCCAGTTGTCTGTGTTGCTCTTTTTCATTGAAAAGACGAGCCGGAATGAATCGGAACCGGTCTGAGGAAATATTTCCGGATCAGAAACATCGCCTTCTCCATTCGTGAGGTCACGGGTGAGATTACGAAGCTTACCCGATGGCGCTCCCGGAACCAGGGTCATCAAATCCCCGCCCGGTGAAAACTCAATCGGGTCAAGCGGATCGCCGATGGCATCGACAGACCGTTTTGAAAAGACAATGCCCGGAAGATCGCCTTCAGATGTGGCGCTTTTTTGGGGATTGCTGGTACACGCGAGAAGTAGCAGTCCAGAAAATAGAATTACCATCACATCGACCATCCATTTAAGAAAACCGCTTTCGTTCTTCAATTAAACCTCCTGATATTTTGGAGAGGTAAGCCGCCCCCCGACCTTGTCAAAAAAAAAGAATCCAGATAACATGAATAATTACAATTTTTCTTCATCAGTTCTAAATATGCCCCTGTATAGCAATCTATGTACCTATTTACTTAACCCTCTTTTATTATTTGTTTTATTGAATTTATACCTACATTTTCTACCTTGGCTGTGTAACGAGATACCCACAGACCGCCGCTTTTTTACCGGGATTTACTAGGGATCGATATTTTTTTTTCGAAGCACCGGATAAAAAACCAAATTTCCTCAAAACTTCCGATGAAAGTCGGCTTGATGACCACAGAAAATCTCAAAAAAGAGACACACTGGCATTCCAGAGTCTTAAAAAGGAGACATCTTAGAGTGAGAGAAAAGTAGGAAGGGTCTTACATTTATCGAGGGAGTGGCTTTTTCCTGATATGAAGTTCGTCTAACTGGCGAGTGGCAACATCGGTTGGCGCCTCTGTCATCAGGCAAATCCCTTTTTGGGTTTTTGGAAAGGCGATGACGTCACGGATGGAGTCCACACCGGCAAGAAGCGCGACCATCCGGTCAAAACCAAAGGCAATGCCGCCATGAGGCGGCGCGCCGTATGAAAGCGCTTCCAGTAGAAAACCGAACTTTGAGGCTGCTTCTTCGTCATTGATGCCGAGCAGGTTAAAGACTTTTTCCTGTGTTTCCTTTTTGTGAATACGGAGACTGCCGCCCCCTAATTCAACGCCGTTTAAAACGAGATCGTAAGCTTCTGCTCGAACCTTCATCGGATCGCTTTCCAGCAGGGGAAGATCTTCATCTTTCGGCGCAGCGAAGGGGTGATGGATTGCGATATGTCTTTTTTCTGCGTCATCGTATTCCAGAAGGGGAAAATCCGTGACCCAGAGCGGGCAGAAAACCTTCGGGTTCATCAAGTTCAACTGCCTGGCCAAGTGAAGCCGAAGGTGGCCGAGCGCCTCATGAACGACTTTGTCGCAGTCGGCAACAAAGAGAAGGAGATCGCCTGGCTTTGCTTCCAGTCGTTGAGAGATCTCGTCAATCAATGCGGGTTTGAAGAATTTCATAATCGGTGCTGCGAGTCCTTCGTCGGTGACTTTCATCCAGGCAAGGCCTTTTGCTCCGTGTGTGGTGGCCTCCTCTGTCAGTAGTTCGATTTCTTTTCGACTCATCTTTGCCAAACCTTTGGCATTGATGCCTTTGACCTTCCCTTCTTTTTCAACAGCGGATCGAAAAACCTTGAAGCCGGAGCGGACGGCGATATCCGAAAGGTCTTTTAATTCCAGGCTAAAACGCAGGTCGGGTTTATCCGATCCGAAACGATCCATGGCTTCCCGGTAGGTCAATCGTGGGAATGGTGTTTTAATCGCCAATGCGTCCACTTCTGAAAAAGTTTTTCTAATCATTTCTTCCATGAGGGAAAGGATTTCCTCCTGATTGGAAAAGGATAGTTCAATGTCAATCTGCGTAAACTCCGGTTGCCGGTCTGCCCGGAGATCTTCATCCCGAAAACATCGCACCACCTGATAATATCGGTCAAATCCAGAGACCATTAAAATCTGCTTAAAGAGTTGAGGCGACTGCGGAAGCGCGTAAAAAGTGCCTTGATTCAGGCGGCTTGGCACCAGAAAGTCTCGTGCTCCTTCAGGCGTACTTTTGGTGAGACAGGGGGTTTCAATTTCTAAAAAGCCTTGATTGTCCAGGAAATTCCGGATAGCCCTGGACAGTTTATGTCGCATAATAAAATGCTTCTGCACATAGGGTCTCCGGAGATCAAGGTAGCGGTATTGAAGACGCAATGCCTCCGCGCATTCATCTTCACCATCTATAAGGAAAGGAGGTGTTAAGGATTCATTCAGAATCAGCAGGTGCGTGACAAGAATCTCTATTTCCCCGCTTGGAAGGTCCCTGTTTTCTGTGCCGGAAGGACGAAGGGCAACGGTTCCTTTGATCTGAATAACATATTCTGATCGAAGGTCATGCGCCTGTTGATGAACGGTTTCCGAGATTTGAGGATTGAAGACCACCTGAACAAGGCCTTCCCGGTCGCGAAGATCAATAAATGTCAGACCCCCATGATCACGGCGGCGATGGACCCATCCCGATAAGACAACTTCTTCGTCAACTTCTTTTTTTGTGAGTTTGCCGCAATAGTTTGTTCGTAAATTCACCGTATATTTCTCCTGTCCAGGATGGCTTTTGTTCTTTTATAGTTTGTTTCTTACAGAATGATAGAAACCGATTCAGTATGCTGGCGCCCAGAGCTACTTGCCAATAATCCCCCTGAGTGATTGGATGTAAGTCCAGTCATCCAGGGGCGCCCCTTGGCGGATTGATTGAAAATAGAGATTTCCCCAAAGTCCACCGAGTTGGTGCTTGGCTTCATGTTCTGAGACGCCGTTTTCGAGGAGTGTGTTGAAGGCAATGCTGACCTCTTCCGGACTTTGGTTCTGAAGCTGCTTTTGGACAATTACATGGAGACCGGTGTGGATCAAGGGGTTTACAATGGTGTTTCCGACTTCCTGAGGATGAAGAGCCATTTCCCCTTCCGGCCAGATCGGGTCAAACTCCGGGTGTTCCTTCATGGCATCGGCAATCAAGGCTGCATCGTCCGTCAGCGTTTCACCCAGCTTCATTTTTTCCCAGATCTGGTGATAATCAAACAGGGTTTGATGCGTAAATAGTTGGTCCAAGGTCTTTCTTCTCTCCTACTCATGAGATATATGCGATTTATCGGCGTCCTCGCCGGGGACTGACCGGTATTTTTTCATAACGCGCTTTCAGGTCGGGATGGGCTGCGAGGAACCTCTGGACGCCCTCTTCATCTGAAAAAACATCTTCCTTTTCAGTCTGGTATTGCTCGATGGTCAAATCATAGGCAGAAAGAATTTGCGCGATATGGTTATTGATCTCTTTTTCAAGTTTTCTTAATTCATCCATCGAAGGTCCGCCCCCTTCAGGTCCGAATTGCGGTCTTTTACGATTTTTGAAAAAACTCCCCATAGACTCACCGATATCGATTCTCGCCCGGACAAATCGTTCTATATCAGCCTCTGTGACATGGTCCGCTCCGGCTGTCTGAACGCCCAATGCGCCAAGAGAAAGAAACATCGCCAGGGGGAGAAAATGCCAAATCAAGTGTGGCTTGTCGTTTTTTCTTATAGACAGGTGCATATCCACTCCTCCTTGTATAATAAATTGTTTGATTTGTTGGACAATGACGATGGAAGAGTGTAACGGCACAGTGCCTGGAAATCAACAAAGATATTGCTCCAGACACGCACGATTGGTTCCTGCGTTCTCTTGACACTCCCCCCGGTCCACCAGTATTATCCAGCGATTTAGGACAAGTTAAGACAAGGTGATTTTCCGAAATGATTTGCTTCAAGCGCCCTGCTTTTTTTTTCATCCCTCTCTTTTTTTTCTCTGCCTTCTTCTTTAATTCTCATCCCGTTTTTGCAGAAAAATCCACAACCGGAGCGCCTGCTTCCGAAACAGCGCGTGACATTTATTTTAAGACAACAGGCGTCATTTCAGGTCCTTCTTCACCTGAAATGACATACCCTGAAAGTTATCGCGGAAACCTCGGAATCGACAACCGCTCTGTCCTTTGGATCTTCATCCAACAACACTTTTTCTTGGGGAGTTTCATTCTGGGTGTTCCAATGATGGCGTGGATGCTTGAGATTTACAGCTTTTTACGGCGAAAGGGAAGGGGGGGGAACCCCTTTAAATATGACCAGTTGGCCAAAGAATTCATGGAAATCGCCCTCCCTTTTTATCCCTTGACCATCATCTTCGGTGTTCTCCTTCTGGGTGCCTTTCTTCTCCTGTACGGAGATTTTTCACGCTATATGGCAACTGTTTTTAAGCCCGTCCTCTATTTCTATCTTTTGGTCTTCTTCCTTGAAAATGTCCTGCTCTATGCCTATACGAAAACCTGGAACCAATGGCAGGAAGGAAGAAAAAAATGGCAACACCTATGGCTCGGCGCTGGTACCGTCTTGAATGGCATTGCCATTATCTATCTGGCCAATGCCCTGATGGCGTTCATGATGTCTCCGGCAGGCATTGATAAAGAAGGGAGATATCTCGGCAACATCTGGAACGCGGTAAATACCGCCCTCTGGAATCCCTTGAATGTCCACCGCATTTTGGCCAGCATCATGTTCAGCGGGGCCGTCATTGCCGCCTATGCCGCCTTCCAAATGATCACCACCCGGGACCCGGAGAAGAAGGCCCATTACGACTGGATGGGACACGTATCGATTATGATTGCCATCATCAACCTCTTTATCCTGCCTTTTGCGGGATACTGGTTTGCGAAAGCCATTTTTATCTATCGCAACCGGATGGGCGTGACCTTGATGGGAGGAAAACTCAGTTGGCCGTTTATCATGCAGGCCATCTTGATTGGCCTTATTTTTTTAGCCGTCACCTTCTACCTCTGGCAGGGAACCGCCCGAATGCAGGGTTCGGCGCGCTATCAACATCTCGCCAAGCACATGATGATCATTTTGGTTATTTCTATCCTCGTCTGGACAACCCCCCACACCCTCCCTGCAACCAGCGGGGAATTTAAGGCCATGGGAAGCACACAACATCCGATTGTCGGTTACTATGGAACCATGGCTGCAAAAAACACGGCAATAAATACCATGATGTTAAGTTTCGGTATCTGCTACATCATTTTTCAACGATGCAATAAAAAAATTACCGTGTCATGGAGACGATGGGGGAATATAGCAATCATCCTTCTTTTCGCTCTCGCTGAAGCCTACATCATTTTTGTAGGGGTTTACGGGTTTTTTATTCCGGCGAATATCCGCGTCAAAATGGCCTTTCCTCAATTTTCAGCGGCGATGGGCGCGTTATTTGGCGGCATGATCTTAAACTGGATGATGCTTAGACGTTCAAAAAAAATCGGCCCGATTCAATGGGGGAAACTCCCGCTCTCCGGCGCTTTTGCCCTTTTTTCTCTTGCAGTCTTTATATCAACAACGATGGTTTTAATGGGTTATATCCGCTCATCGGTTCGCCTGGACTGGCATATTACCGAAGTCATGAAAGATACCACGCCATGGGCCGGCACGCCGAGTCTGGGCTATGCGGTTGGCATGGTCCTCTTCAATGTCGCTATTTTCTGGGGGATTGCCACCTTGATTTTCTGGTCTGGAAAAGCCCGGAAACAAGGATTCTTTTTCAAAACAAGAGAAGTTTCATCCAACCTGGCAGGGCATGAAAAATATCCCTCTCCGGAAAGACCCTCCTAAATCAGAACTGACTGAGAAAATTCCTTCCATAAAACACCTCTTATCCATTCCATTCTGACTGAAATCATATTGAAACAAGCGGAATTAATTGAAGAAGAGATGGCGTACGGAGAATACTTGACACTATTTTTATGAAATCACCCTCAGAACAAAACAACCTCGAAGCGGAAGTCATTGAAATCGTCCGGGAACTGTTGAAAGAAAGCAAGGCAGATCGGGCACTCTCGCTTCTAACACAGGATGCTTCTTTTGAAAGCGATCTCGGGCTTGGGAGCCTTGAACGGGTGGAGCTGTTACTCCGCATTGAGTCTGCCTTTTCGATTTCCCTGCCCGACAGCACCATTGCCGAAGTGGAAACCCCTCGCCAACTGGCCCGTGTCGTTCGCGATTCGGGTCCGGCAAAAATACATCGCTACAAACAACGCGCGATATTAGAAAGAACAACAGACACTGTAAAAGGCACCGTAAAAATACAGGGCCGGCCGGCGAGGACACTCACAGAAGCATTGCTAAGACATGCGGAAGATGATCCAGACCGCCCCCACATCTACCTACAGTCAGACGGGAATAATGAGACAACGATTACTTATGCGTCCCTCTTGCACGGGGCCAAGGCCATCTGCAACGGTCTTATCCAGAAAGGGCTCCAACGCGGAGAAACAGTCGCCATTATGCTCCCGACGGAAGTTTCTTTTTTTCATGTCCTCTTTGGCATTCTGCTGGCCGGTGGCGTCCCGGTGCCGGTCTATCCGCCCTTTCGCCCCGACCGGATCGAAGAATATGCCGAGCGGCAAGTCGGAATTCTAGGCAATGCAGAAGCCGCTTTCCTGATTACTTTTGAAAAAATAGAACGCCTCGCAAAGCTGCTCAAACCGCGTCTACCTGCGTTGCGAGGCGTCATCACACCAGAAGTCCTCGAAAAGATCGATCCCACAAGTCCACTGCCGGTGCTTCCCATCCGGGAGGCCGACCCAGGACTGATTCAATATACCTCCGGAAGTACCGGCAATCCGAAGGGCGTCTTCTTGACTCACCAAAATCTCCTTGCCAATATTCGGAGCATGGGACAGGCCATGGAGATTCGTCCCGGAGATGCCGGCGTCAGTTGGCTGCCCCTTTATCACGACATGGGGCTCATCGGGGCCTGGTTCTATTGTTTCTACCATCAGATCCCGGTCACCATCATGCCCCCTTTTACCTTTCTGAGTCGGCCGGAACGCTGGCTCTGGGCCATTCATACGCACCGTGCCACCATCACCGCTGCGCCTAATTTTGCGTATGAAATCTGTGCACGAAAAATAAGAGACGAAGCCATCGAAGGGCTTGACCTCAGTTCCTGGCGGATTGGATTAAATGGCGCAGAACCCATTAAACCGGAGACGCTCACCCGGTTTACAGAACGATTCGCCCCCTACGGCTTCCGCCCAGAGACCCTGCTTCCGGTCTATGGTTTGGCAGAGTCGTCTGTCGGACTGACATTTCCAAAACTCTCACAGCCACCACGGATTGATAAGGTGGCAAGAGAACGCTTTCAACGAGACCGAAAGGCCTTTCCGGCCGACCCTACAGACCCTTCCCCGCTTGAGTTTGTCGGCTGCGGTGTGCCCCTGCCGGACCATGAAGTCCGCATCGTCAATGATCAGGGGCATGTCGTTGAGGAACGCATCGAGGGGCATATCCAATTTCGGGGTCCTTCCTGCACCGATGGCTATTACCGAAATCCAGAAGCGACGCAATCTCTTTTTCATGACGGATGGCTCGTTCCAGGCGATCTCGGTTATTTCGTTGATGGCAATCTTTACATCACCGGCCGGAAAAAAGATCTCATTATCAAAGGAGGACGGAACCTCCATCCCCACGAAATGGAGGGGATTGTGGGGGAAATTTCCGGTATTCGAAAGGGCTGTGTCGTTGCCTTTGGCATTTCGGATAAAGATCTTGGCACTGAAAAACTGGTTATTGTGGCCGAAACCCGAAAAACGGAAAAACCCGATCACGCGGACTTGAATAAAACGATTAACGAACGACTCATCGCCACCATCGGGATGCCTGCCGACCGGATTGCTCTCGTGCCTCCCGGAAGCGTCCCGAAAACATCCAGTGGAAAAGTTGCGCGTGCGGCCTGTAAAACGGCCTATGAACAGGGTCGCTTGCTTCGCCGCCGAAGACGTATTCAGATACAACTTGTAAAACTGACCTTCTCATGGTTATGGGCCTGGGGAAAACGCGCCATCAAAGCATTGTTCCGCGGCATTTACGGTGCTTATCTTTTCATTGTTTTGTCTTTAACGCTGATTCCGCTTTGGGCTTTGCTCAGTATCTCCCCTAAAAAATGCGTTGGCACGCTGGTCAGAAACAGCGCGAGACTTTTTCTTCGAATGGCCGGTCTTTTTCCATGGATCAACGGGGAAGAACATCTTCCGGAAAAGGGAACGCAAGAAACACCACGAATCTGGATCTCGAACCATGCGAGCTATGCCGATGCCTTCTTTTTATCTGCCGTCATACCTGACGACCTTCATTTTCTCGCAAAGAAGGAACTCTTAAAAGTTCCCGTGTTGAGAACTTTTCTCCAAAAAGGAGCCCATCTTCTGGTGGATAGAACGGATGTCACGAAGGGAATTTCAGAAACAGATCAAATTGCCGGCCTTTTGAAGGCAGGCGGATCGGTGCTTATTTTTGTAGAAGGCGGATTTCAGGCGACATCCGGGCTCCGCCCTTTTAAGCTGGGGGCCTTTAAAGCGGCCGTTGAAACATCAACGCCAATCTGTCCCGTCACCCTAAACGGAACACGGCAACTTTTACGGGGCAAAACATGGCTTCCTCACTGGAGGCGGGTCACCATGACGATTGGGAAACCCATCATGCCGAAAGAAGATACATGGCGTGATATTGTCGAACTTCGAGACACGGCGAGGAAAGAGATCGCCCGACATTGCGGAGAAGGAACCTTGGAATAGTGGCAGGATAAACAAAAAAACAAAGACTTCATCCAAACAACTATAGGCCTGAATCAAAGACGCCAAGTCCTTTTAGCGTAATCACAAATGTAAATTCTTCCCGATCATGAAAATCGAAGTATGAAAGCGTCAGTCCCCAGCATTGTGCCTGGTAGTTCAGCACATAATCAATTTCGACTAACTCGTCCTGATCCGCATCATAAAAAGCCCTGTTCTCTAAACGAACGCCCCAGGGGGTATTGAGCACAATACTTTCCGTCCAAAACCGAATGTCTTGATCGACGGGTTCTCCCTGGCCCAGGTAGAGGGGGTTGAAAAGGTCTCCTTTTTGAGGGACTTCTCCTACACGGGTATACCGCTGTCCCACAGAGATATTTAAAAAGGTGCTCGGGTTCAGTTGAACATCGGTATTCCAGACATTCACCCGGTGATCATCGAGGTCGAAAAATGAATCTATCCTGACTGAAAAAACGGATGAAGGGGAATATTCCATTTCTGTACGCAGGTCTGAAAATCGCTGAGTCTCTCCTGAAATACCGGTTGGAACTCCGTCCAGACGGTAGGTTTCCGTCAAACGGATCAGGCCTTCTTCCCTCCATTTTCCATCGTCTTCCATTTTTAAAAAGCGGTCTTCCAATGCAAATGTGATTGATTGTCGATCATTCAATTGGTCCAGCTCATCAAATTCATGTATATCTGCTTCATCGGCAATCATAATATTTTCATACATGAGCGAAGAATTCGCCTGATGTGTGAACGTGCCCCATTTTTTGGAAAAATTGCTTTCGAGCGTAAGTCCGGACGGGATAATTTCTCGACTGATCTGTTTGTCCATGAGCAAACCACGGCTGTACCAGGTCTCTCGAAATCCGGTCCATGAAGTCAGCGTGGTCTGTTCGCCCAGTTGTATCGGCCAGGAGAGTTTCGGATAGAAATCGACCCGCTGTAAATTCAATCCCGCCTGACTCCAAAAATTAACGGCCCCTGTGTCAAAGTTCATATAAAAAGGCGTCCCCTTGAGCGGAATCTCCACCACACTGTAGCCAATCTCTGGAAGACGCTGGGGTGTGGCATTGTTGCTTCGACCCAGCAAATCTTGAGTAAAGCGTGCCAATAAAAAAGCCACTGAATTTTCTGTCTGATAGTTCAAAATAAGATTTGATTCAATATTCTGGAGGGCACGATCCCCTGTGTTCTCCGAAAGATCCTGAAAATGGTTATTTTCATTGACATAGCGAATATCAAGTTTTCCGTGAACACGTTTCGAAAACCGCTGTTCCAAGTGAAAGAGAAGATCCCATCGGTCAACGTTGTCTTCTTCATCTATAAAATAATTGGCCTTTAAATTTCCATGCGATGCGTTTGACAGCGCATATCGATACTCAAGACCCACGCCTTCTCCCTTTTTCCCTCTTGTCTCCAAAGAGAGGGTCGCATCCTGATTTTTTGCAATGGCCCAGAAAAAGTCACTCTGATATCGAACACCATAACGGGAACTGTAGCCCACGCTGGGAACGAGAAATCCCGTCTTTCTCTCTCTTCCCGCCGGGTAGGCAAAGTATGGCAGATAAAAAACCGGGACATCTTTTGCGTAAAAAAGGATATTTTTACCTGTAATAAATTGATCGACGGTCAACTGAAACCTTTCTGCTTCCAGATGCCAGTCCGGGTCTTCCCTGCAATCACAAGCTGTAAAGGAGGCTTCTTTTACTTCATAACGATTTACTGCAGAACGAATGATTTTTGTTCCTTCGATGTAAAAATTATCTTCTTTTAAAAAGATCCTCCCATTGAAAATACTACCGAGTTTCGTTTCCATGTCGAGTTCTATCTGATCGGCATCAATATTATTTTGCCCATCAAAAAACCGGACATGCCCCCGCGCCTCCAATTCCCCCGTCTCTCTTTTCAGTTGCATCAAATCCGCATCCAGGCGCATGAGACCCTGCTCGATCAGGACCGCACCTTCTGCCAGGAGAAGGTCACTCTCTTTAAAGTATTGAAGACGGTCTGAAGTAAGATGAATCGGTTCTGTTTCTTCAGCCCGGACTGCCGAAAAAAAAATGACGCAGCAAATCCAGGAGATAACGAAAAAGAGGAAGTGGTTCTTTATGCCACACACGGGATTCTTCTGAGTTCGAAGATCTTGGGTGATCGGCTGAACAGGGTTGGGTTCAAACGCCATTTATCCTCGAATCACAAAAGGGGTGATTCGAGAAAGCAGGTCTCTTGCCTCTCCAACAAGATAAAATGATCCGGTAATCACAAGCGAATCCTGGGGTTGGATGAATGCTTCAATATATGAAAAGGCATCCGTCATGTTTTTTCGGGTCGTTCGTTCAATCGTCCGTGTTTTATTTTTTTCAGCAAGTTCCGGAGCAATCAATTCGGCAATCTCCTCAGGAGGTAAAGCCCTTTTTCCCTTCGGAGATGTGAGCACCAGTTCATCCGTCCAGGGAAGTAGAAATGAGAGAATTTCTTTAACATTTTTATCCCGCATCACACCAAACATCAACCAATGCTTTCCTTTTCCAGAGGGATCAAGGTCCCTTAAAAAGAGACCCAGCGTCTTCGCACCTGCGGGATTGTGTGCGCCATCCAGGATGGTGACCGGATTTCTGTGAATCATCTCGAGACGCCCAGGCAGGAAAGCGCTCTTCATCCCGTCTAAGATGGCGTTTTCGGAAATTGAAAATGCGTAATTCTGGAGTGATTCAATCATGCCCAACGCAACGGTTGCGTTATCGATTTGATGGTGACCCGGAAGAGACAGTTCAATATCATAGGTCTTTCTTCCTGAGAATCGAAACGTGGTGGCTTGCTTTGCGCTTCCATCGCCATTGCTCAGCCCTGAAAGTGCATTGATTTCTCGACCCATTCTTACAAGCGGCGCATTTTTTGAATCGGCCACTTTTTTAATCAAGAAAGCAACTTCCGGCAGAAAAACAGCTGTGACGACGGGTATTTTTTCCTTGATGATACCTGCCTTCTCTGAGGCAATCTCCAAAAGCGTCGTCCCTAAATAGCATTCGTGGTCAAAATCGATCTGCGTAATCGCCGTCACAAGGGGCGTCAGGACATTCGTTGCATCAAATTGCCCCCCCAGACCCACTTCAACCACGGCAAGGTCAATTCCCTCTTCTGCAAAAAAGAGGAATGCAAGCGCGGTCGTAAACTCAAAAAAGGTGACTTCTTTTTGAATATGAGGGGCGTTGATCGTAATTTCATTCCGGATAAACGCGGTGAGGGAAATGATTTTTTGATGTGAAATACTTGCGCCGGAGAGGGTAATGCGCTCAGAAAAATCGATCAGATGAGGGGATGTGTACGCGCCGATACGATAGCCAGCCTCCTGAAGAACAGAAGAAACCATCGCAACTGTCGAGCCTTTACCATTGGTTCCGGCAATATGAACAGATTGAAATTGCTGCTCAGGATGTCCCAGTAAGGAGAGTAGAGATTTAATGCGTTTCAGGCCCGGGCGAATCCCGTGCATTTGTAACTGATAAAGATAATCGAGCGTGTCATCATAGGGCATAAGGGCGGTCTATAGCACAATGAGAAAAGTGATTGCAAGACAGGAAAAACCCTGTTCGAATCCCTCGGTTGTTGTGGTAAAAAACGACGGACAATGGCAGTATCCAGGTGAAATCGAGAGGAAAGAGTCTTATTTTTTCAAGGAGTTTCGTGACTTTATTTTGAAATCCCACGGTGGAACCGGCGCTTCATCTTTCCAGAGTCCGACCTTAAATTCACGCGCCGTGGCTTCCAAATCGCCATAGGACATGTTTTCTGAGTGTTTCCAGTCCCACCAGGCGAAACCCGCTTTAATGAGTTCTTTGTTCAGGACGGCATCTGTGTTCATCAAAACAACTTTCCCGACGGTTTCGCCCGACTGATTGATCTCTTTCACGAAAACAGTCACGGGCATGGAATGCACCATGATCCAGGTAAAATCTCTTGCTTCCAGGCCATAGGCCTGCCCCTCTTCCGGTGCATCGACATCCGCCAGATGAACGTCAATTAAAAGTCCTTTATTAAGCACCTGAATTGTGTCCCCGTCAATGATGCCCATGACCGTGCCTTTAAATGAATCTGCAAAAGAGGGAGTTGTTATTGGAAGAATAGTAATGAAGGAATACAAAAAAATAGAAATTGTATTTTGCATGGTGTTGATCAAAAAATCACTTTTTTTTCAACGAAACAAGACGCATATCTTTGAAATAAAGAACCTTTCTTTGATTGTAGTAAACCCATTTTTCAGTATTTAGAAAGGTCCCCATCGGCGGCCTGATTTCTTCCGGCTTGCCAAGACTTGCGGTCACATCTTCTTTCGTCATTCCGATAAGGACCATACTGTTTCGAATCGCATCCAGGATCTCTGGGGCCAAGTCTTGATGTGTTCGTATGTAATTTTCTTTCCTGAGAACATCAAGTGACCTAAACACATCATCAAACAGACTTCGCTTTTCACTTTTTGAAAGATGCCAGCCTGAAAGATGGGTGATCGTCGACATATTACGCATCTTTTCCCGGTGAGAAATCGCTTCATTGCCTGCAATCGGGAGGAGCATTGCAACAAGTTCCTCACGGTTCGCCTTACGACCTTTTTCATAAAGGTTATCCAGTAATCCCATTGATTGGGAATTAATCGCCATTGCAGGAAAAACAGTCCAAAAAACGGGCACACCCAACAGAAAAAGAACAATAAAAAACTTCATCTTATTCAAAGTTTTCTCACTCCCTGAGCCCTGTGTCTTCATATTAGGATACCAAACCATTTGAGAGGCATATGCTAACATGTGAACGCGCCTTTTTCAAAAGAAACAATGTCCATTATTTGACCGTATTTGTCTCTTGGAAACGGAATTCCGGCTGAACCAACACGGGAACACCTGCACGATAACCTTCATTTTCATTGTAATCGCATGGAATCGGAATGCCCTGCTTCAGAAAAAAAATCCAGGCAGCCGTGATTTCTCTAAAGGGCTTTGCCGTGCCGAATTTTTTACCTGCAAAAATCAGAAAAAGCACCAGATTTAATAAAATAACTGTTGCCGGAACACCAAACTCATATGCAAAAAATTGAACCATGATCTTTCCTCCTTAGTCGTTTTATAGTTACGTTAACCTGAATGACTCTCTGTTAAAGCAATAACAGTGCCATAATTAAATTCAGTTTAGAATCATATATTTGACATCGATACGAGTTTTTCCAGGGAGTGTCTGTTTCATTCGAAAACGATTATATGTTTAATAATGAAACATGGGCTTGCTGCGTGATGATCATGCTATGATCGTGTTAAACAACTTTCGCAGGATTGACTTCCGAAAAAGGTCTCACTCTAAAATGTCACTCAGCGCACAACAAATTGGAAAAATCCTGAGAGAAATTAAAATCCTTTTAAAAGGCGGGTTTCTCCGACGGATTGATCAAAGCCAAGAAGATCGAATCAGACTCGAAATTCACAATCAAGGCAAGCGATATCGGCTTCTTATTGTCGCCAACCCACATCACGCACGGTGCCACCTTGTTACAAAGAAAGATCCTTCTCCCACCACGCCTCTTCAATTTTGCCAACTGCTTCGTTCCCATCTTCGATACAAACGGATCATTTGCATTGAGCAATTAAATGAGGACAGAATGATTCAGTTCCGGTTCGGGTGGAACGGAGAAAAAACAGACCGGACGCTTTTGGCAGAATTGACCGGAATCAACTCAAACCTCTTTTTATTGGATGGAAAGGGGTTCGTTGCCGGGTCACTCTTCCCGCCTCGGAAAAACCGTCCTCTTTCACCGGGGAAACAATATGTCCCACCCTCATTTCACCAACAGGCTTCTTACAAAGAAACAGATATTCCAATAAAGAATGCTGACCCACTCGGATTTAATCTCGATGTTGAAGATTTTTATGCTGTTCTGGAGAAAAGAGAAGAAAGGGGAAAAAAACAGAAGGCACTTTTTTCTCAAATAAAAGGCACGATCAAAAAGAAACAACAACAACTCAAACGACGCCTGGATGAACTGGCGATTGCAGAAAAATCAGTAGATGCACGAAAGTTCGGAGAAATGCTAAAAAACAACCTGTATCAAATCACTCCAGGTGCAAAGCAATTCAAATGTTCGAATGAACTCCTTCCATTAAAAGAGACCATTGTCATCCCGCTTGATCCCACCCTTTCTCCCTCGGAAAACATGGCCTATTACTTCAAAAAATATAAAAAAGGCTTATCTGCGCAGACAAATCTAAAAAAAATAATCATCAAAACCCGGGAAGAGCTGTTTCAATTGGAAAGTGATCTTGAACTGGTTTCCAGTGTCGATCTACACACAGAAGACCCGCTCCCTGTCTTTTATCCTCCCTTGCAAAAAAAAACAGCTAAAAGAGGTCACAAAGAAATACTAAAGAGCCCGCCTGTCTATCGGTCGCTTGATGACATGATGTTGATTATCGGAAGAAATGATCGGGAAAATGACGAAGTGACCTTTCGACTGGCAAAAGGAAACGATTATTGGTTTCACGCACGAGGCGTTCCCGGAGCGCATCTCCTGGTACGAATGATGCGAAAAAAGGAACTTCCATATCAAACACTGCTTGATGCCGCAACTTTGGCACTTTATTTCAGCCAACACAAAAAATCAGGAAGAGGAGAAATTCTTTATACTTATAAAAAGTATGTTCAGAGAGTTAAAAAAGGAAGACTCGGCTCTGTTATCTGTTCTCAGGAAAAAACCCTCTATCTTGAATTGGATAAAACAAGGCTCTCACGAATCCTGGAAAGCAGGGTCTTCAGGGATTCAAGTGAAACGACCCACATGAGATAATTCGACAACCGTGCATCACCCCACAACGGAAGTCCCCGACAAGACACAGAACCCTAAAACTTTCCTTAGTTTGTTGCAAAGAAACAACAATGCTACTTTTTATTCACAGAAAACTCTTTTATCAATGTATATAACCCTCTATCTGTTTGATTTTGCGCTGTTAAAATATGGTCCTTAAATTGCTTTAGGCGAAGAATGGAATCCATTAAGGAAACTAAACCGACAGTCCAGACACCAATCAATCAGGAGGGAAACAGATGCAATTGAAAAATAAGTTATCCGTGTTTATTGTCCAGTCACTTGTGATTTCTTTTTTCATCGGAGGATGCGTCACAAAAGGCCGCTTTCTCAATACTGTCGCTGAAAAAGAACATCTTTCAGAAAAGCTCCAAAGCGAAAATAGTAAAAATGCTTCTCTGGAAAAAATGAAAGAAACATTAAAAGATCGTCTTGTCGAAACAAACCGCCAAAAAATGCTTAAAGAAAATGAGCAAAAACAGAGGATTGCAGCCCTGGAAAAGGTCCGGCGTGTCCATCTTGAAGAGATTAAGAACCTTAAAACCATACTTAAGGAAAAAAATGACAGAACATTGGAACTCCAGGATCGCCTCGCCTCGGAAGAGAAATCTAAAAATCGGCTTCTTGAGGTAAAGAGAATCGCGCAAGAAAAGGAACAGAAACTTCAAGAGCTTCAAGAAACAGCAAGAACCCGTAAGGCGCTCATTGATAAACTTCGATCAGAAATCAACGAAGGGAATGTCACCATTTCACAGATGAAAGGCCGACTTTCTGTTCAAATCGTGAACAAAATACTCTTTCCCTCAGGCAGCACACAGATTACCCAACAGGGAAAAGACGTGTTAAAAAAAGTGGCCAAGATCCTAAAAACACTGAAGAAAAATACCATTCGTATTGAAGGGCATACAGACAATGTGCCGATCGGCCACGGGCTCATTCACAAATTTCCAAGCAATTGGGAACTATCGACTGCACGGGCCACAGAAGTCGTTCGACACCTTGAGAATGAAGCCGTGAACCCGGAAAATATGGTTGCCGTTGGCATGTCTCAATACAAACCAATCACCTCAAATGACTCACCTGAAGGACGACAAATGAACCGAAGAATAGAGATTGTCCTTTCCCAGAAGGGAACAAATCAGATGTAAGTACATGAAAAATACCTCTCGTGCTGATCACCTCTGGGGAGGTATTTTCAAGACCATATGATCTACCATTTCTGAGGGCGTGCCCAATAATCTGTGACAAGCAATTATTGAGCACGTCTTACCTCAGATGGAGGTGTCTGACTAAAAAGGGAAGAGCGATCAAACGTCGCTCTTCCCTTAAAAGAAAATAATTTCTTCTTTTGAGTGTCCTCTTTAGGGAAGGTCAGATTTCTTTCCTTCTGTCTGTCCCTGGCCCGTTGGTGCCGACGCAGATGAAAATGAAGAATCATTATAGACAAATGATCCACTCAGCGGCCCGAGAAAAAAACCGCCTTCTTCGATCGTCTGTGTCCAGAAAATTTCTCCTCCGCCACTGCCCGCATGTGGAACGGCAGGATTTTCGCTATGAGATTCAAACGAAACAATCTGAAGCTCATTCGCGGCCGTTCCATCTGTCCCCATTCCGCCCGTGAATGTGGTTTGTTTCACGGTCTGCTGGAATGTCGAAGTCCCATCTGCTTTAAATTCAAACAGATTACTAAAATCCATCTTAACCCCTGCTTTTCCAACCGATTCAGAAACGACAGGAACTGTCGTCGGGACAGGCGTCCCCGCATTCAGGAAATTCTGGGATGGAAGTGGGAGATTGAATGTAAACGCACCTGCGTCGTTGCAATTGCTCCCACACTCAGCCGCATTGGGAATATCCATATCCTGATGTCCAGGATTGAAGGATTTGTCACCCAGATCGGCGTGATTATTGTCCCTGATTTCCCCAAACATACTATTGGTTAAAGCGCCGGCTGTCGTTCCACCGGCATTTGAATTGGGACAGGTAAAACAGGGACCGTTGCTTGCATCCCTATTTGTCGCGGCGGGAATCAGATTCACGGTTGGATCAAAGCCGAGAAGTCTGCTCCCCATGATGTCTGTTTCGGTCTCAAACACAAAGTTCTGAGCCGAGGCAATGCCACTGACTGAAAGGGTGGCGACACCAAGTATCAGAGCGAATAAAACACTCTTTTTCGCTATGATCATAACACCTCCTTTTCTACGCCCTAAAAATAGAGGCGCTTCCTATTCTTCTTCACGAATTTTGTCTCCGTCGCCAATGGTGAGAGCGTGGTGACATTCTTTCCATTCGAAACCAAAAAACCGATATTGAATTGACACACAGATATGTGGGCCCAACATCAGCAAATATCATCTTAACAGGCAAAAATTAAGGAAATCTTACATTCCCTTTCTATTTGTCTTCGAAGGATTTAAGTATCAGTATTCGTGGAAAGGTATGCTGCGCGAGTCCCTCAACGGATGTGTTTATCTGGTAGAAATCGTCGCGTTGTTTACACATTTTTTAATCCATAGAAATGCTCGAAGAGCTTTTCTATGGGGTGATGCCGCTGATTCCCTTGTGAGGCGTGACGGTATTATTAACCTAGCAATTAAATATAGAGACTTCATGAACTAAATTTAGT
>JBHHWW010000012.1:0-21234 GCA_046756725.1 Nitrospiria bacterium
ATCGAAATCCAGATTCTTGCCGATCATTATGGACATATGATCCATCTGGGAGATCGAGACTGTTCTATTCAGCGACGTCATCAGAAGCTCATTGAAATTGCGCCCTCACTCTTTATCAATGACGCAACCAGACAGAAGATGGGGGAAGCTGCGTTACTTGCCGCCCGGGCCGTCAATTACACGAATGCGGGGACAGTAGAATTTTTGGTCGATGCAAAGAAACGCTTCTATTTCCTGGAAATGAACACGCGTATTCAAGTGGAACACACCGTCACTGAAGAAGTTTCGGGGATTGATATTGTGAAGGAGATGATTCGGATTGCAGCGGGTCAGCCCATCGTCGAAAAACAGGACGATATTTTTCTCCGAGGCTATGCCATTGAATGTCGAATCAATGCTGAAGATCCAAAAAATAGCTTCATTCCAACCCCCGGTAAGATCACGGCCTACTATTCTCCGGGAGGCATTGGGGTCCGAATAGATGGAAATATTTATCGAGGTTATGTTGTCCCGCCTTATTATGATTCCATGCTTGCAAAACTCACCGTCCGGGCAAAGACATGGAATGGTGCTGTCCAGAGGATGAGCCGGGCTTTGGATGAGTATGTGATTCGCGGAGTGATGACAACCAAGCATTTTTATAAACAGATTATGCAAGATCCCGATTTTCAAAGTGGGCAGTTTGACACAACCTATATTGATACGCATCTTGATAAATTAAACCGTTCGAGTCGTAACAATGAAATGGACCGTGTTGTTGCAATTGCGGCTGTGATTGCGGCACACTCAAGGAAGAAATAAAACAAGAATTCGCTTTCCTCAGCTTTTGTTAAAGAAGGGAGAATATTTTGTCAGAATTGGTCCCTGTTCAAATTATGGATACAACGCTTCGGGACGGTCATCAGTCCTTGATTGCGACCCGGCTTCGAACGGAAGATATGCTCCCGATTGCGGCCAAAATAGATCAGGTCGGGTATTCCGTGATTGAGATGTGGGGCGGAGCGACCTTTGACGCAATGATTCGCTATTTAAAGGAAGACCCTTGGGAAAGACTTCGAAAATTAAAAAAAGCAATGCCGAACACCCCGTTTCAAATGTTGCTCCGCGGGCAGAATCTCGTGGGTTATCGTCATTATGCAGATGATGTTGTCGAGCGGTTTATCGACCGGGCCATTACAAATGGGATCAATATTCTCCGAATATTCGATGCCTTGAATGATCTCAGGAATCTAAGGATGGCGGTTCGAGCGACCTTGAAATACGGAGGCAAGGTGCAAGGGGCTTTTTGCTACACCACCAGCCAGTTTCACAATAACGATCGTTTTGTGGAATTGGCAAAGCGGCTGGAAGACATGGGCTCTGATTCTGTCTGTATTAAAGATATGGCCGGGCTTCTTTCTCCCTATGTGGCCTATGACCTTGTTTCCAAGATAAAAGAAGCCGTTAGTATCCCGGTACATCTTCATACACACGATACAAGTGCCATGGCGGTGGCCACTTATTTGAAAGCGATTGAAGCAGGGGTCGATAGCATTGATACCGCCATTTCCTCAATGGCCTCAGGAACCTCTCAGCCGCCTGTTGAGACAATTTCTAGTATTTTGGAGGGAGAGGCGCGAGATCCTGGACTGGATATGACCTTGTTGACTGAAATTGCAGATTATTTTAAGGGCATCCGGAAAAAATACAATGAATTTGAATCAGAATATACGGCGGTTGATCCTCGCGTCCTGGTTTATCAAATACCGGGAGGGATGATGTCCAATCTTGCGCTCCAGCTTTCTGAACAAAGTGCGCTGGATCGGATTCAGGACGTTCTGGAAGAAATTCCTCGAGTTAGAGAGGATTTCGGATATCCCCCCTTGGTCACACCGAGCAGTCAAATTGTCGGGACCCAAGCAACCCTGAATGTCCTGACGGGTGAGCGCTACAAAGTCATTACCACTGAAACCAAGAATTATCTCAACGGACTTTACGGCAGGCCTCCGGGTCCTATGAACAAAGAGATACAGGAAAAAACGATGGGTGATGAAACACCCGTTACTTGCCGCCCGGCAGATTTGCTTGCGCCGGAATTACCGCAAGTTACGAAAGATCTAAGCGGCTCTGATGCGGATATAGAAAAAATTTTATTGGTTGCGCTCTTTCCCAAAGTTGACCTTGATTTTCTAAATTATAAAGATCAACCCCCTCAACAGAGAAGCGTGGTGCATCAGATTGACAAACCATCGACGCTTCCTGCGATTGCGCCTACGGAGTACACAATTAAGGTGCATGGAGAATCATTCCAGGTGAAAGTCGGAGGTGTCGGTCACCCGGGAGAAGGAGGAAGACCTTACTTCATCTATATTGATGGGCACCTCGAAGAGGTGATGGTTGAATCGCTTCTGGAGGTTTTTCCAAGTGAGGAAGGACGCATTGATGCGCATGCAGGCGGGAGTTCAACCCGACCGAAAGTGGCCCATGATGGTGATGTGACAACTCCGATGCCGGGTTCTGTCGTGAGTATCAATGTTCAACGGGGAGATCAGGTTTCTGCCGGTGATGTCGTGCTGGTTATTGAGGCGATGAAAATGCAAAGTGAAGTTCATACGACCATTGGCGGTGTCGTTCGGGTGATTCATGCTTCAGTAGGAGATCGCGTCAATCCGGATGAAGTGCTGATTGAAGTGAGAGCGGGCAACTAAGAGGATTCAACTGTGAATGAAATTATACAGCGAATCAGTATTATGGCGCTTCCGCTTATTTTTGCGGTGACGCTCCATGAAGCGGCCCATGCATGGGTCGCCGACAAAAAAGGAGACAATACCGCACGTCAACTCGGAAGAATCACGATGAACCCGCTGGCGCACATTGACCTGTTCGGGACCATTGTTATCCCGCTGATGCTTTTTATCACAACGAATGGTTTTATTTTCGGGTATGCCAAACCGGTCCCGGTCAACCCGTTGAATCTTAGGCGTCCCAAGGAAGATATGGCCTGGGTTGCTGCTGCAGGGCCGGGGATGAATCTCCTTTTGGCGATTATCAGCGGCGTCCTTTATCGAATACTTTATGATCCAAATGTTCTGAGGGGAGGATCACTCTTTTCAGGCATTGGTGGGATCGCGGCATATTTTCTGGTTCCGCTGTTGAGTATGCTTCGTTTTTCGGTTTTTATTAATGTCGCTCTGATGTTTTTTAACCTGATTCCCATTCCGCCGCTCGATGGAGGACGTGTTCTGGTCGGCCTGCTTCCCAGTAGACAGTCCCGTTTGATGAGCCGAGTTGAGCCATTTGGAATGCTAGTGATTGTATTTGTCGTTTTTCTTGATCCTTTCGGGCTAATGCGAAATGTGGTCTGGCCTTTGGTCTCGATTGTTTCCAGTTATATTTTCGGGGATTTTATTGTTTAAGCACGTTGTTCTTCGTTCGTGAAAGTCCGTGTCTTCTTTGCGTCATTCTCCTTTTAGCAATATCTATGGAATTAACTGACCCTCAAGAACAGCCCAGGATTTTCCCCGATTAATGGTATCCTATAAAAACGGGAAAAACACCCGAGAAACTCATTTAAGGAGTATTTTAAAAGGCGTCAGTTGGAGGATATTGGCCACATCGACAACCATCATAATTGCTTATGTGATTACGGGGAATACTGCGACTGCAATTGAAATTGGCGGAATTGAAGTTTTCGCAAAATTCATTTTGTATTATCTGCATGAAAGGGGTTGGCAGGCCCTTCCCAGAGGAACGATTCGAGAATTAAAAACGGAAATTTTAAACAAAGGAAAAGGGCATTTGGAATAAAAATAATCTCGTCAAAACTTTATTCTGAAATTGTTTCCTTCCTGCACACAAGAACTCAATGCGAAAAAGGAATTATTTAACAATATGAATCGCGCTAATCCTAACCAACCAACCCCGGTATGGCAGTTGGTCTTGGTTCTTATTTTTGCCATCGGTTTGACGGTCGTCGTTTTTAAAAAGGGGAACAAAACCTTAGAAAATGAGGTGAAAACGCCGATCGAACAGGAAGCACCGCCAGACCTTGAAAAACTTTTTTCGGCAGAAACATTGGTTGAAGAAGGGGAATTTGTCATCTTCGGCACCAATCGGCCGGAACTAGAAATCAGCCTTGCCGGTAAATTTGACCGGATGCCTATTGGAAAAGGAAAATGCGCCTTTTGCCATCTATTTGTCGAGGGACATAATCAAGACAGATGTCCCGATCTGAGAGGCCTTGAAGCGAGATCGCACGCACGACCACAGGAAGCCCGTTACAAGATGTTCTCAACAAAATATGCGGAGAGTCCCGAAGCGGATTCCGGCTTGAAGACAAAAGCCGAGACCGGCGGAGAATATATCCTTGAATCCATCTACTGTCCGAACTGTTATGTGGTTGAAGGCTTCGGCATTCCCGGAAGCGATGATTTAAGAAGTGAAATGCCAGTTATGAACCACATGCCTTATCAATTGAGTGATTATGAAATGATTGCTGTTGCATCTTACCTGCAAGCGAAAGATACGCCTGGAGATTTCAGCAAGGTCACGGCGAAGGAAGACTGGCAAAATTATTTTAGGAAGGAATTGCCCTTGCCCGGTGATTCCCCTAAGGTTTTTGCCTCGATTGAGAGCTTGGCCGAGACCGAAAAGCTGACGGATTCGATCGAAGAAATAATAAAAAAAGGGGGCTGCTTTGTCTGCCACAGGATTCCAGGCATCCCGATTGCCAGGACGGGTCTCATCGGACCCATTCTGGCAATGAAAAGCACTTCTGCACTTCACTTGTCCTCTCCAGAATACCGTTTAGCTGTTTCAAAAGGACTTGCGAAAGCGACGACGGAACGTGAGTATGTCATGGAGTCGATTCTGCGTCCAGCTGCTTTCATTCTTCCCGGATTTCGAAATGGAGACGGGATGCCGTCCGATTACGGTCGAAAATTGACGATCGGAGAATTGGAAAAACTGGTCGATTTTCTTTTGACGATTGACGAAACGATGATTGAAAAAGAAGCGCTCTCGTCCACGGTGGGTTTGGATGAGGATGCTCTAGCGACACAGAGAAAAGCGGATTAAATCAGCGCTTTATGAATCAAAATTCTTCGTGAAGTCAAATTGACACTTTCTTTTAATCTATGATAAAAAGACAGCGTTTCCGGCTGTTTATCTTGTGATGGAGAGGCCATGTCAGGTCATTCGAAATGGGCGACGACAAAACATAAAAAAGCCGTTGTAGACGCAAAACGAGGAAAGATTTTCACGAAGATTATTCGCGAAATTACCGTCGCTGCAAAAGCGGGAGGAGGAGATCCTGATGGAAATCCGCGTCTTCGAACGGCGATTGCGAAGGCAAAAGAATCAAATATGCCGGCAGACAATATTAAGAAAGCCATTCTGAAGGGGACAGGCGAATTGCCTGGAACTGTTTACGAGGAGACAACCTACGAAGGATATGGGCCCCATGGAATCGCGTTGCTGATTCAAATTACGACGGACAACAAGAATCGTTCCGTTTCAGAGATCCGCCATCTTTTGAGCAAACACGGGGGAAACATGGCAGAAGCGGGTGCAGTTTCCTGGATGTTTGATCGAAAGGGTTATCTTCGATTTGATAAGAATTCAGTGGATGAAGATCGTTTGATGACCGTCACCCTTGATGCCGGGGCAGAAGACATTCTTTCAGATGATGCAATGTGTTTTGAAGTCATTACTTCTCCTACCGATTTTGAGCTTATTAAAAAAGCCGCACTGGATGCCGGGTTGACTCCCTCTTTTTCCGAAGTGACTTTCCTGCCGCAATCCACAATTTCTCTTGAAGGAAAGTCAGCAGAGCAAATGATTCGCCTGATTGACCATCTTGAGGACAATGACGATGTTCAGAATGTGTATGCCAATTTCGATGTCCAAGGTGAGGCAATCGCAAATTCCTGAGTCTGTCTGCTGAATCCAATTATTTATCTTGTCTGAGCCCTTTAGATAAAATGCATATTTTGGGGATTGATCCAGGGATTGGGAGTACCGGATTTGCAATCCTGGGTGAATCTCATTCAAGTCGCTTGACCCTGGTGCAGTCAGGTGAAGTGCGAACGAATTTGAAATCCCCCTTCCAGGTCCGTCTTAAGAAGATTTTTGATCAACTCCTCCAAGTCATCGATGAGACCACCCCATCTGCCGTTGCCATTGAAGATACCTTCCTTGCGCGTAATGTGAAGACGGCCCTGAAGTTGGGTCAGGCAAGAGGCGTCGCGCTACTTGCTGCCGCCTTTCGAAACCTTCCTGTCTTTGAGTATTCCCCGACTTCTGTCAAATTGTCCGTGGTCGGCTATGGTGGCGCAAGTAAAGTTCAGGTAAAGGAAATGGTGACACGACTTCTAAAGATTCACTCAACAATAACTTCGGAACATGCAGTCGATGCCGCTGCCGTTGCGATTTGCCATGCACATACAGTCGCATTTGATCGCCGGGTTCATTCCTCTGAAAAATCAGCTTCAGTATAAGATTGGGTCGCGAATGATTGCCTCTTTGAAAGGACTTATTTCTTCTAAAACAACCGCCGCGCTCACGATTGACGTTTCAGGAATTGGTTATGAGGTCTTTGTTCCATTAAGTACTTTTTACCAACTACCGAATGAAAAAGAAATTGTTTCTCTTTATGTTCATACGCATGTTCGTGAAGATAGTTTTCAGCTTTTTGGTTTTAAAACATTGCTTGAAAAAAAGCTTTTTTTACTTCTTGTGAGTGTTTCAGGTGTGGGGCCAAAACTGGCGTTGAACATTCTGTCTGGGATTGAAACAAGTGAATTGGTTGTTGCGCTTCGTGAGGGACAGATGAAACGATTGAAATCAATCCCCGGTGTCGGTCCTAAAATGGCCGGACGTCTGGCATTGGAGTTGCGGGAGAAAGCGGACCAATTTGAAATGGATGATGTGAAGCCTACAGATGTCATTACAAATAGAGAAGATTCGGTCCGAAGCGATGCACTTTCGGCACTGATTAATCTGGGATATAAACAACCTGACGCGAAGCGGGCGATTGACCTCAGTCTAAAGGGTTGCCCAGACGCTGTTTCAGTAGAAATGATAATCAGAGAGGGTTTGAAAAAGTTATCAAAAGTCAGCTGACTCTTGATTGTTCAGTTGCTGTTCTTGATGAAGAATAGAACTGCTTTCGTAGAAAAATTTTAAAGAAGAAATGAAGGCCGATAAGATGAGCAATATAAAACCTGAAGACCGGATTTTAGCAGGTGAGCCAGAGAATGAGACTGAACGTGTTGATACGGGTTTGCGACCGACGACCCTGGCTGAATATGTGGGGCAGGAAAAAGTAAAAGAGAATCTGAAAATTTATATCGAAGCTGCAATGAAACGAGGGGATGTGCTGGACCATGTTATTTTTTATGGTCCGCCTGGTTTAGGAAAGACAACGCTCGCAAATATTGTTGCCAGGGAAATGGGTGTCAATATCAAGGTGACATCGGGACCGGCCGTCGAACGCCCCGGTGACCTGGCCGCTATTTTAAGCAATCTTAGAGAAGGGGATGTCCTTTTTATTGACGAAATTCATCGGCTCCAGCCCACGGTTGAAGAGATTCTTTATCCCGCGATGGAAGACTTTCAACTGGATATTATCATCGGGCAAGGTCCTTCAGCACGAACACTGAAATTAAATCTGCCCCACTTTACATTGGTCGGGGCGACGACGCGTGCGGGCCTCCTGACGTCACCGCTTCGTGATCGATTTGGCATCATTAGTCGCCTTTTGTTCTATCAGCCAGAAGAACTTCAGCAGATCATTCTTCGCTCTTCTAAGATTCTCGATGTTTTGATTACTTCTGAAGCGGCACTGGAAATTGCGAGTCGAACGCGTGGGACGCCCCGGATCGCAAATCGGATTTTGCGTCGGATTCGGGATTATGCCGAAGTTAAAAAAGAGGGGCGTATTGATCTGGAAATAGCGCAGGAAGCTCTGACGCAAATGGAGGTCGATTCGGCCGGTTTCGATGCCCTGGACCGAAAACTCCTGCTCCTCATCATCGAAAAGTTTTCAGGGGGCCCCGTGGGTGTTGAGACGCTTGCAACAGCGATTGGCGAAGAAAAAGATGCCCTGGAAGATGTCTACGAACCCTTTTTGATTCAGGAAGGATTCCTGGATCGGACACCGCGTGGCCGAATGGCAACGGATTTGGCTTATCAGCACTTTGGTATAGAGCGGGATAAAAACCGCACGCTTCGGTTGTGGCAATAAGGCTGGGCAATGAAACAGCAGGATACAAGGACAATGATATTGGTCGGTATTTTAACGGTGAGTGACAAGGGGGCTATCGGAGAGCGAAGCGACGGAAGTGGTCAGTTACTTCATCAATTGCTTGAACCGCTGCCCGCGAAAGTGACTGTCTATAAAATTGTTCCGGATGAAAAA
Source organism: Nitrospiria bacterium (assembly GCA_046756725.1). Taxonomy (GTDB): domain Bacteria; phylum Nitrospirota; class Nitrospiria; order SBBL01; family JAADHI01; genus JBHHWW01. The sequence continues at coordinate 8,399 of JBHHWW010000012.1, forward strand.
AAGATCATTCAGGAACAACTCATCTCATTTTCAGATGATAAAAAAGTGGATCTTATTTTGACGACAGGAGGAACCGGGATTTCTCCGCGTGATATCACCCCGGATGCCACTCAGGAAGTTATTGATTCCCTGATCCCCGGCGTCGGGGAAATTATGCGAACAGAAGGATACAAAAAGAATCCCCGGGCGATTATCTCCCGCGGCATTGCCGGAGTGAGAGGCCGGACGTTGATTATTAATTTTCCTGGAAGCCCACGCGCGGTTCGTGAAAATTATGAAATTATTTTACCTGCCCTTGCGCACATGATCGAAAAAATAAAAGGAACAGGCGGGGATTGCGGGTCTCCCGAATAAAAAGATCAACGTCATCCCTCGGTGTGATAAATTTTCGTGTATATTAAAAAATATGCTTTTATAGAGTATGTCAACCAAGAATAATACTCTACTATTGAATCCCAAAACAGATTTATTGTAGGCTCAAACTTAGAAGGTAACGCGAAGCCAAGTTCCCGCTAATTCGTTGACAATCGTCTTGAAAATCGGTAGGCTTACTGCCGTTTATTGAGGGTAATTCATTGGAAGCAAAGGTTTTTTTAGATGAAATTCCCTCTGGAAAGAGGGGAGGTTCTCTTCTCCGCTGGATAAAATGGGGCGTTGGTCTTGTTGTCCTTTCCCTCTTTCTCGTGCTGTTTGGAATCGGCGGGGTCCTTTTCTATTATTCCCGCGATCTTCCCTCGCTGGATTCACTCGGAAGTTATGCTCCCAGCCAGGCCACACGCATCTATTCTGATGAAAATCGTGTCATCGGTCAATTTTATATTGAAAAAAGGGTTTTTGTCCCCATTTCCAGGATGCCGGAAGCCTTACTTCAAGCGATATTGGCTGTTGAAGATGCACGATTTTATGAGCATCATGGATTCGATTCCGTCAGAATCGTAAAAGCCTTTCTTACGAATCTTAAGAATTTCGGGATACGACAAGGTGCGAGCACCATCACACAACAGGTCACTCGTTCGCTCTTTTTGACGCCAGAACGGACAGTGCGACGAAAAATAAGAGAACTCATTTTGGCCCGAAAAATGGAGACAGTTCTGTCAAAAGATGAGATTCTTGAGATATACCTAAACCATATTTATTTTGGCCACGGGGCTTACGGCGTTCAGATGGCCAGTAAAACTTATTTTGGGAAGGATGTCTGGGATATTGGGCTGGAAGAAGCAGCCTATCTGGCAGGTCTTCCGAAGGCGCCCAATGATTATTCTCCCTATCGCCATCCAGAAAAGGCGAAGTTTCGTCAGCGCATTGTTTTGAAACGGATGGCGGACGAAGGCTTTATTACTGAGGAAGATTACCGCACTGCATATGAAAACAATCTCATTTTTCAAAAACTGCATTCCGGTGAGGACTTTGCGCTTTATTTTAAAGAATATATCCGCCAGTACCTTATTTCAAAGTATGGGGATGATCTCGTCTACAAGGGGGGGTTGAATGTTTATACGACCTTGAATGAAAAAATGCAGCGAGTGGCTGAGAAGTCATTAAAGGCCGGATTGAGAGAAGTGGATAAACGACAGGGGTATCGGGGTCCGCTTGGTGTTTATTCCCCTGAAGACGGACTTATCAAGAAAGATCGGCTTCCCCTCCTTAAAATCGGGGATTTTATCGTTGCTCGCGTTGTTCTTGTGAATGCCGACTATGCCCTTGTCGAAGCAAATGGGGTTGTTGGAAAGATAAGAATAGAAGACATGATGTGGGCTGCCCGGAGATTGATCGGCCCGGATGTTCGAAAAGATAGAACACTGATTAAAGAGCCCAGTGCCGATAAAATTCTCAATGTTGGAGACCTGATTGAAGTTCGTGTCAAGGAAATAACGGGAAAGGAGAATACCGTCTATTTTTCTCTTGAGCAGGAACCCATTGTTCAAGGCGGTTTTGTTGCGATGGATCCATCGGATGGATCGGTTAAAGCCCTTGTGGGAGGATATGATTTTAAGCGAAGTGAGTTTGACCGGGCAACCATGGCACGCCGGCAGCCCGGTTCTGTTTTCAAACCCGTTATTTATGGCGCTGCCCTGGATCGAGGGTTAACGCCTGCCACCATTCTGATCGATAATCCGGTCATTTTTACAGATGCAGACACCAATAAAACCTGGAAACCCGAGAATTATGGGAAGAAGTTTCACGGCCCGACCACACTACGGGATGCACTGACTTTCTCTCATAATCTGGCCACTGTAAAACTGCTTAGAAAAGTAGGAATTGGACCTGTTGTTCGGTTCGCGAAACAAATCGGCATAAAAAGTCCGCTTACACGTGATTTGTCCTTATCGCTCGGTTCTTCAGGCATTGGTCTTCTGGAAATGACTTCGGCGCTCGGCGTATATGGGAACAAAGGGATTCGTGTTGAACCGACATTTATTTTGTCTGTGACAGACCAACATGGCCGAGTCCTTGAATCACATGAAGTGCTTCCGGAACGGGTTATTTCAAAAGAAACTGCCTATGTCGTGACCAATATTCTTGAAGATGTAGTGCAGAGAGGAACGGCAAGGCGGGCGAGGGTCATCGGGCGTCCCATCGCGGGAAAAACCGGTACGACGAATGATTTTACAGATGCCTGGTTTGTCGGGTTCGCCCCCAATTTAGCGGCTGGTGTCTGGGTCGGTTTTGACGACAATCGTTCGCTCGGATACCGGGAAGCGGGTGGACGCGCGGCACTTCCTATCTGGGTTTCATTCATGGATGAGGCGCTTTCTCTTCTGCCAGTGGTGCCCTTTTCGATTCCGGATAAGATTGTCTACGCAAGGGTCGACCAGGCGACTGGGTTTTTAGCACCTGATGGAGAGGTTGGAAATGTGGAAATTTTTGTAAAAGGCACGGAACCCACTGAATTTAAGAAAAAATTTTCTTCGTCCAGCGATTTTTTTCGGTTTGATCAAGAAGAAAGTTCTTTTTGAGTAACGAATTGTTTCCCTACGAAAAGATGTTTTCTGTTTACGAATGAGAATTAAGGAGAAGGAGTTAGAATGAGTGTTCGTATTGCGATAAATGGATTTGGCCGGATTGGCCGAAATCTTTTTCGGGCTGCCTATGAAAGTTCGTCTCTGGAGGTGGTTGCCATCAATGATTTAAGTGATGCAAAGACACTCGCCCATCTTCTGAAATATGATTCTGTCCATGGTATTTTTGATCACTCCATTGAATCGAAAGAGGATGCCCTGTTGGTTGATGGGAAATCGATTCCGATTACGGGAGAGAGAGACCCTGGGGCCCTTCCCTGGGCTGATCGAGCGATTGATGTTGTTGTCGAATCTACAGGACTGTTTGTTGATCGGGCATCGGCGCAGAAGCATATTGATGCAGGCGCCAAGAAGGTGATTATCTCTGCGCCGGCCAAGAATCCTGATATTACAATGGTTTTGGGTGTCAATGAAACTGAATATGATGCGAGGCAGCACAACATCATTTCTAATGCATCCTGTACGACCAACTGCCTTGCTCCAGTTGCAAAAGTTTTACTGGAAAATTTCGGCATTGAGAAGGGTTTGATGACAACGGTCCATTCGTACACGAATGATCAACAGCTTCTCGACCTTCCTCACAAAGATCTCAGGCGTGCTCGAGCGGCGGCCCATTCAATGATTCCGACGACGACAGGTGCGGCCAAGGCCATTTCATTGGTCATCCCGGAGTTGACTGGGCTATTGGATGGCATGGCCATCCGGGTGCCGACGCCCAATGTTTCCATTATTGACCTTGTCGTGGAACTTTCATCTGATGTCGATGAAATGACCATCCAGTCTTCCATGAAGACGGCGTCAGATACAGGATTGAAAGGCATTCTTCAATACACAGAAGAACCGCTGGTCTCAATCGATTTGAATGGAAATTCACATTCTTCGATTGTGGATGGCACGTTAACGAAGGTCATTGGAAAACGTATGGTAAAGATTATTTCCTGGTATGACAATGAATGGGGCTATTCTTGTCGTTTGCGAGATCTGATTCTTTATCTGTCCGAGCGAGGCTAGAATAGGAATTTTTCATGGTGAATATGAATAAACGAACGATAGAAGATGTTGACATCAAAGGGAAGCGTCTTTTTATCCGCGTTGACTTCAATGTCCCTCTGAATCATGACCTGACCATTTCAGATGATTCTCGTATTCGATCCACGCTTCCAACCATCAATTATGCGATTGACGAAGGCGCTTCCGTTATTCTCGCTTCTCATCTTGGGCGTCCAGGGGGGGGGAATCCACGTTTTTCGCTCTTACCCATTGCAAAACGGCTTCAACGTCTATTGGGAAAGGATGTTTCTTTTTCGTCAGACTGCATCGGGCCTCAGGCGCAAAAAATGGCTGAACATCTTAAGCCCGGAGGTGTTCTGCTTTTGGAAAACCTCCGTTTTCATTCCGGAGAAGAAACAAACGACGCACAGTTTGCCAAATCTCTGGCAAGTCTGGGTGTGGATGTCTACATCAACGATGCCTTTGGAACAGCCCACCGAAACCATGCGTCAACCATCAGCCTTGCCCATTTGATCCAGGAAAAGGCCTGCGGTTTCCTGATGAAAAAAGAACTCTCCTATCTCGAAGGGGCGATTGCCAATCCTGCCCGCCCGTTTGTTGCAATTCTGGGCGGGGCAAAGGTTTCGGGGAAGATCGGTGTCATTGAAAATCTAGGAAAAAAAGTCGACAAAGTGATTATTGGCGGCGGGATGGCATTTACCTTTTTAAAGGCATCCGGCCTCGATGTCGGAAATTCGCTTGTCGAAGATTCAATGCTTGATTTTGCGCGTAAGATCTATAAAAACGCTATTGATCGAGGTGTAAAGTTTTATTTGCCTGTGGATTGTGTGGTTGCGACCGGAAAAGAAGCTTCTGCCGAAACGAAGGCCGTTCCAGTTCAGGAAATCCCTCATGGATGGACGGGTCTTGATATTGGCCCTGCTTCAGTTCGTTTATTTACGGAAGCCCTTGCAAATGCAAAAACAATCCTCTGGAATGGGCCGATGGGTCTCTTTGAAATGGATGCCTATTCCCGTGGCACCTCAGCAATTGCCCATGCGGTGGCAAATGCGTATGCCCTGACGATTGTCGGAGGCGGTGAGACGGCCCTTGCGGTTCATAAGGCAAATGAATCTGAAAATATCTCGTTTATTTCAACAGGCGGCGGCGCCGCCTTGCAGCTTTTGGAAGGAGAAGTGCTTCCAGGTCTTGCGGTTCTACCAGAGGCATAGGGAAAGTGATGATAGAGAAACCTTCTTATTCCAAGCGTCCGTGTTTCATCGCAAACTGGAAAATGAACAAGGGTGTTGCAGAAACCAAGGCATACCTACAGTTTTTTGCAGAACACTTACCTAAACTGAAGGAACTTTCATGTGATGTAATTGTGGCACCTCCTTTTACCGCGCTTTTTTCTGCTTCGAGATTCTTGAAAGAGATTTCCATGGAAGTCCAACTGGCTGCGCAAAATGTCTATTTTGAAAAGACCGGTGCTTTTACGGGCGAGATATCGCCGGAGATGCTTTCTGAATTTGAGTGCGCCTATGTCATCATTGGTCATTCCGAAAGACGGCACCATTTTGGAGAAACGAATACGGATGTTTATCGAAAACTCAATGCGCTTGGAAAAACAGGGATGCTCCCGATCCTTTGTATCGGGGAAACATTCCAGGAGCGCCGCGCTGGAAAAACATGGAATGTTTTGAAGCGCCAATTGGAAACGGCTCTGGAAGGCAATGATCACAGCATTGCAGATTGGGTGATTGCTTATGAACCGGTCTGGGCCATTGGGACCGGAGAAACCCCTGAACCGGATGAAGTTGCCTCAATTCATCGCCAGATAGAAGACTTTTTAGGGGATCAATTTGGAGAGGCTTTGCCCAGAGTGCTTTATGGTGGTAGCGTCAAAGAGAATAATGTTGCAGATTTCATGAGCCAGTCCTCGATTGATGGTGTGCTTGTCGGAGGAGCAAGTCTTTCCGCAGAATCATTTATTAACATGATTGAATCAGGGACAATGTCAAAACAGCATCTTACAACGAATCTGAAAATAAATGAATAAAACAAAAGGAGAAATATGTACACCGTAATTGTCGTCCTCCATGTGATCGTTTGTATTATCTTAATCGGAGTTGTTCTGGTCCAATCAGGAAAAGGTGCTGAAATGGGCGCGGCTTTCGGGGGGTCCAGTCAGACTATTTTTGGAAGCCGAGGTGCCTCTACTTTTCTGAGTAAGCTGACTGTCGCCGCCGCTGTGATTTTTATGCTTACCTCATTATCTTTGTCGATTCTCAGCCGTAGCCGTTCGGTTGTCTCCACTGTGATTGACCATCAAGAAACATCTGCACCTGCACCAAAGGGTGAAGGAGAGTGAGTGGATCGCTCTTGCGTCCTGTTTTGCATGTTTTTTTTAACGCTGGGGATTGTTGCCTGTTCCAATTCGTCTCTGAATAACCCTTACCCGAAAGAAGCGGATCGGCAGAACATTCTCTACAGTTCTTTCAGTGCCAGGCCGAAACACCTTGATCCGGCGCAGTCCTATTCATCCAATGAGATTGCTTTTACCGGACAGATCTACGAGCCTCCCTTCCAGTACCATTATTTAAAACGCCCGTATACGCTTGTTCCCTTGACGGCAACTGAAATTCCCAAGCCTGTTTATCTTGATGCTGATGAACAGGTGATTTCAGATGACGATGTCAACGAACCGGTTGTGTGGAGTACGTATGAAATCAGGATTCAGCCCGGCATTCAATATCAGCCTCATCCCGCTTTTGTTATAGGTCCGGATGAAACCTTCCTCTATCATAATCTTAGTCTGGAAGCACTCGAAGAAATTTCTACAATGGATGATTTTGACAGAGTCGCCACACGGGAGTTGATTGCTGAAGACTATGTTTATCAAATAAAACGACTTGCGCACCCCAAGATTCACTCTCCAATCTATGGCTTTATGTCGGAATATATTGTCGGTCTTGTGGAATTGGGAAGCAAACTCAAGGATGCCCGGCCCGGTAAAAATGGCTTTCTGGACCTCCGGGACTTTAGCCTCTCCGGGGTTGAAGTCCTCAATCGCTACACCTATCGAATTAAAGTGAAGGGGAAATATCCTCAATTTCCTTATTGGCTGGCCATGCCTTTCTTTGCGCCCGTCCCTTATGAAGTGGATCGTTTTTATGCACAGCCGGGCCTGACCAAAAAGAACATTACCCTCGATTGGTATCCGGTCGGGACGGGACCGTACATGCTGACGGTGAACAATCCCAACCGTCAGATGGTGATGGAGAAAAACCCGAATTTTCACGGGGAAACCTATCCGAAAGAGGGCGAAGGCCGAGACAAGACTTCCGGTATTTTGGCGGATGCCGGAATGCCGCTCCCCTTTATTGAGAAAGTTGTTTTTAGCCTGGAAAAGGAAAATATTCCGATCTGGAACAAGTTTTTACAGGGTTTCTACGACAGTTCCGGGATCTCATCGGATAGCTTTGATCAGGCCGTGCAATTTTCCGGAACAGGCGATGCCGCACTAACCGATGAAATGAAAGAGAAAGGCATCCGGCTTCGCACCAGTATCGCCACGACCACGTTTTATATGGCCTTCAACATGCTCGATCCTGTGGTCGGCGGATATACGGATGCCGCACGAAAGCTTCGACAGGCGATTGCAATCGCCATTGATCAGGAAGAATCGATTTCAATCTTTCGAAATGGGCGTGGGATTGCCATGCAGGGTCCGCTTCCCCCCGGAATATTCGGGTATAAAGAGGGAAAGAAGGGGATTAATCCCTATGTCTATGAATGGAGGAACGGTCGTCCACAACGCAAGTCTATCGCCATTGCGAAAAAGTTATTGATTGAGGCAGGTTACCCCCAGGGTCGCGATGCAAAAACAGGAAAACCCCTCATACTTCACTTTGATGCGACTGGAACCGGTCCCGAGGTGAAGGCCAACTTTGATTGGATACGGAAGCAATTTGAGAAGATTCATATTCAGCTCGTTGTCCGAAACACCGATTACAACCGTTTTCAAGACAAAATGTTAAAAGGGACAGCCCAGATTTTTCAATGGGGATGGAATGCTGACTACCCCGATCCGGAAAACTTCCTTTTCCTTCTCTACGGCCCCAACGCCAAGGCAGGGAAAAATGGTGAAAACGCGGCAAATTATGCCAATCCGCGTTTCGATCAACTTTTTGATCAGATGAAGAGCATGGAAAATGGACCAGAACGCCAGGTAATCATTGATGAGATGGTTGAAATCGTGCGTCAGGATGTTCCCTGGGTATCCGGTTTTCACCCGAAGCAGTTTGGTCTTTATCATGCCTGGTATGAGAATATTAAACCGAACCTCATGGCAAACAATACCCTGAAATATGCCAAGGTCAATCCTGTTCTCCGGGAAGAGAGCCGACGCGACTGGAACCGGCCCCTCTGGTGGCCCCTCTGGATCGTCGGTGTTATTCTGATCACAGGTACCCTGCCGGCCATCCGGACTTATTTGAAAAAAGAACGGGGAACAGGCCTGGAGCAGATCAAATGATGGCCTATATCATCCGACGTGTGCTCTATGCCATTCCCATTCTCGTGGGTGTCAACCTCCTGACCTTTCTGCTCTTCTTTATCGTAAACACGCCGAATGACATGGCCCGTCTTCACCTTGGCATGAAGCGGGTGACCCCGGAGGCGATTGAAAAATGGAAAGAAGATCATGGCTATAACAAGCCGATTGCGATCAATGTCTCCGCCTCCGGCATCCAGAAACTGACGGACACCATCTTTTTTGAAAAATCGGTAAGACTCTTTTTCTTCGATTTCGGCCGTGCGGATGATGGGCGGAATATCGGGGCCGATATCCGGGAGCGCATGTGGCCCAGCCTCTCCATCGCGTTTCCTGGGTTGATTGTCGGGCTATTGGTCAACATTACCGCAGCCATGCTCATCGCCTTTTTTCGCGCCACCTATATTGATACCTGGGGAGTCATCCTGGCCGTGGCCATGATGTCCATTTCCTCTCTCTTTTATATCATTGGCGGCCAGTTTGTCTTCAGCAAAGTGCTCCGCCTGGTGCCTATTTCGGGTTACGATGTCGGGTTTAATGCGATCAAATTCCTCATTCTTCCGGTGATTATCGGCCTGGTGGCCGGTGTGGGGACCGGGACCCGTTGGTACCGGACGATATTTTTGGAGGAGATTGGAAAAGATTATGTCCGGACGGCCCGTGCCAAAGGTCTCTCCGAGCTACAAGTGCTATTTAGACACGTGCTTAGAAATGCCCTTGTTCCCATCCTGACCGGTGTCGTCGTTGTTATTCCGCTTCTCTTTATGGGAAGTCTCATTACCGAATCATTTTTTAGCATCCCGGGTCTTGGAAGCTACACGATTGATGCCATCAACAGCCAGGATTTCGGGATTGTCCGGGCCATGGTCTTTCTTGGCTCCGTCCTTTATATCGTCGGTCTGATCTTAACGGATATTTCTTATACCTGGGTTGATCCCAGAGTGCGATTATAAAATGCCGAATCCGATCACCTCTTTTTTGACTTTCAAACTCGTGATTTTGTGGACGGATGCATTAATCTTTCTGCTGGTCGCGATGGTTCTGGTCTTTGGTTTTTATGTCGCCCGAAAAGAGCACCTGCGTGCCCCTTGGCGGCAAATCCGACGGCGCCCACTCGCCATGTCTGCACTTGTGGTGCTTCTTTTTTACATCGCTGTGGGTCTGATGGATTCGATCCACTTCCGGTTGCCGCTACCTCGGTCAGAGGAAACAGAGGAAATCCAATATGGTCCGGAGGTGTTGTCTTTTTTGGATGTCATGACGACATCTCTTCGGAACAACACAGAACGCACCTATTCTGCACCGCTTGCAAGCCATGCCTTCACAAAGGAGATGATTGAAACGCCGGACGGGACACAACTTAGGGCAAAACCGCGATTAAAATATGGAGGGTCACATCTTGCAAATCCTGAGAAAGACCGTTCAAATGACATCTTTTCTACCATCTTAAAAAAGGGAGGTGCCGGTTTTTCTCTGGCGGTACTGCTTTTTTTTCTTTTTATTTTTTTCTTGAGCCGATCCGCCCAACAAAGTTTGGGGGAAATGGCGAAGCAGTTCTGGCAAGGAGAAATCAGAACGTCTTGGAAAGCGATTTATGTAACCCTCGGCCTCTTTCTAATCGTTGGCTCAATTGTGATGTCTTTGAGCACGGATTATCATATTTTAGGAACAGACAAGGTCGGCCAGGATGTGCTCTATCTGGCCTTGAAAGGCATTCGGACGGGCCTGGTCATTGGAATGCTGACGACCCTAGTCATGTTGCCTTTCGCAATTTTTTTGGGGATTTCCGCCGGTTATTTCCGAGGGCGGGTGGATGATGCCATTCAGTATCTCTACACGACCTTGAGTTCAGTGCCGGGCGTTTTGTTGATTGCTGCGGCTGTCTTGATTCTACAGGTCTACATGGACAAAAATGCCGATGCGTTTTCAAGTATTACCGAACGCGCCGACACGCGCCTGCTTTTTTTATGCATCATCCTGGGTATGACCGGTTGGATCGGCCTCTGTCGCCTGCTTCGTGGAGAAACCATGAAACTGCGGGAGATGGAATATGTACAGGCTGCAAGGGCGCTCGGCGTTAAAAACAGTCGCATCATCACCCATCATATTCTTCCCAATGTCATGCACCTCGTCCTGATTTCTGCCGTACTGGATTTCAGCGGTCTGGTTCTGGCCGAGGCGGTTCTTTCGTATGTCGGCGTCGGTGTGGACCCTGCCATGATTTCATGGGGCAACATGATCAATGCCGCAAGACTGGAATTGGCGCGTGAACCGATTGTCTGGTGGTCTTTGACGGCGGCATTTATTTTTATGTTTGGACTGGTTCTTTCTGCCAATGTTTTTTCCGATGCCGTACGGGATGCCTTTGACCCCCGGCTTCGGGGTCGGTAGGAAATGCGCTTGAATCCTTCACTGCTCCAAGTAAAAGATTTGAAGACCTGGTTTCAAACCGAAGCGGGGACGGTCCGCGCCGTGGATGGCGTTTCCTTTGATATTCCCAAGGGGAAGACCTTTGCGCTGGTCGGAGAGTCTGGTTGCGGAAAGTCAATGACCGCGCTCTCAATGATGAAACTCGTGCCCCAACCGGCAGGCCGCATTGTATCCGGTGAGATCCGGCTGGCTGGTCAGGATCTTTGCGAGCTTCCTGAGGTCCGTATGCGAAAGCTCCGGGGGAGGCGGATTTCAATGATTTTTCAAGAACCCATGACCAGCCTTAATCCCGTTTTGGCCATTGGTTATCAGATTTTTGAAACCCTGGAACAACACCTGAAACTTAGCAAAGTGGCTGCAAAAAATCGTGCCTGTGAATTGCTCGATCTCGTGGGCATTCCCGACCCGAAACAACGGTATCATGAGTACCCACACCAGATTTCAGGGGGCATGAAACAACGCGTGATGATTGCGATGGCCCTCGCCGGAGAGCCGGATTTATTGATTGCAGATGAACCGACCACGGCCCTGGATGTGACGATTCAGGCACAAATTCTCGACCTTTTGAGACGGCTTCAAGAAGATCGGGGAATGGCCATCCTGCTGATTACACATGATCTGGCCGTTGTTTCAGAGATGGCCGAAAGTGTCGCCGTCATGTACGCAGGAGAAATCGTGGAGATGTCCGGCACGGCTTCCTTTTTCAAAAATCCACGACATCCTTATTCTCAAAAACTTTTCAGCTCACTGCCGGTCAAAAAGAAACGTGGCACGGCATTGGAAATTATTCGCGGGACGGTGCCACCCTTGAACCGCGTTTTTAAAGGGTGTCGTTTTGCCAATCGATGCGACCAGGCCTGGGACGAGTGCAATGAAGTGGTTCCCCGCTGGACGGCATTTGATCATGCAGGAGAGGCCAACGGGGGTAGGGGAGGAGTCCGTTGTCATCTGGCGACTTCTACGAAAAACAGGGGTGTAAGTGCCTCCGATTTTCCATCGTCAAAAAAGACCGACTTGTTTGAAAAACAGGAATCGAAGGGCAATGGAAAGATCCTTCAGGTAGACGATCTAAAAATTCATTTCCCTATTCATCGCGGTCTTTTAAAGCGCGTCGTGGGCCATGTCAAAGCCGTGGATGGCATTTCAATCTCGATCAAATCGGGACAAACGGTTGCGCTTGTTGGCGAATCTGGATGCGGAAAGACCACCGCCGGGAAGGGAATTATCCAGCTTATCCGACCCACGAGCGGCTCCGTGCAGTTTCAGAAAGTGGATTTGATGGCCTTGTCAGGAGACGCCTTGCGTCGCAAACGCAAGCAATTTCAAATTATTTTTCAAGATCCCTATTCCTCTCTCAATCCGAGAATGCTGGTCGAAGAGATCTTAAAAGAAGGCATCATCGCTCAGAATATCCAGAATGAAATGACCCGAAAAACAGATTGGATGGATGGATTATTAGAGCGAGTCGGTCTATCTCCCGAGGCAAAAAAACGTTATCCGCATGAATTTTCAGGCGGGCAGCGCCAACGAATTTGCATCGCACGGGTTTTGGCCGTGCAGCCGGAGTTGATTATTTGTGATGAGCCGACCAGCGCGCTGGATGTCTCGGTTCAGGCACAGATACTCAACCTGTTGAAAAACCTGCAAGATGATTTTGGCTTGGCCTACCTTTTTATTACGCACAATCTTTCTGTCGTGGATTATTTTGCCCATGAAGTGGCCGTGATGTATCTGGGACGCATCGTAGAATATGGTCAGGTGGACGACGTACTGGAAAGTCCTAAACATCCCTACACGCAAGCCCTCCTCTCGGCGATTCCACAGATTGACCCGGAAAATAA
>JBHHWW010000013.1:0-20518 GCA_046756725.1 Nitrospiria bacterium
GACTGGATATGAAAGAAAAATAATGCGCGCTTTTTCTGCAGCGGAAAGCGGACTCACTCAAGCGAGAAGCGATCTGAAGTCATTTGTTGTAGATACGCCCCAGAATGGACAGTGGCCCGCCAATGACAGTGCGGTCATCACCGGCATCATGGCTGGAGAATTGAAAAAGCAATATGCACTGACTGTCTCAGGGGAGCCTCTCACTTTTTCTTACGTCCTCTCAGATTTTGGGAACACAACGGATCGAACGGTACTGATTCAATCAACAGGCATTTTCGGGAATGTCCAACAACGGGTAGAAGCCATCTTTCGATATGAACCACCCACGGTCATCGGGTCACAAGAATGCTACAACACCCAATGCACCAGTTTAGAGCAAAATTCCGGAAAAGCGGTAAACTTTAATGGAACGCCCAACAGTTCGGTGACGCTTTAAATGGCCGGGGAGCAGTTTATGAAAAACAGAAAGAGACTCTACTCCCTCACTCTCCTATCATTATTATTTTTTTCAAACACTGTCTCAGCGGCAATCGATAAGACCTTCGGCAGCGGATCATTGATCATCCCGATGGATGGCACCATTTATCAAAACAATCACGATGAAGGAATTTACGAGGCTTACGGCCTGGTCTATCAGCTCTTAAATCGAAAAGCCGCAAATGGAGATCCAGACCCCATCCCTGTCTACTGGATCATCGATGACCAAAAAACATCGATTCACGGCGTTGACCTCCTCCTCACACACACCTCTATTGATCCCGTTGCAGTCGAACTCAAAAAGGCAGACCAGGAAATCTCAATCACTGGCGTCGGGATGCAAATCGCCTACAATGGCGGTCCCTTTGTCATTGATCAGGCCCACGCAGCCGATGCAAAACTGATCTGGGAAGACAATTTCATCGATGTCAACATGCATGTCGCCAAAATCCCCTTCACCGCAAGCGTTCAAAGAGAATTAGTCGGCATTCCTCCCAAAATTGCGTTAATGAATAATCAAGAAAACCGCAATGGAAATGCAAAAAAAATCCTCGAAGGCTATCTCAAAATAGCCCAGATTACGAATCCAAACGTGGATGCCAACGGGAACAATTGTGACGGCACCCCTGTTTCTGGAGAGGGCTGCATCTACGATGTGCTGACACCCTATGAAGTGGGGGGCATCCAAACCGAAACGGGGGTGCCTCTCAACGGGAAAAGCCTCCTTTTCGATTACAGTTGTGCTGGCTGTGCAACAAAACCGAAACCCAATTACAGTGTCCTGTGGGTCCCTCACTGGGTCGGATACAAAGATTACCTGACCACGGTGGGCACTTATAGTTCATTTAATCCTGCCGTCGGAACGCTCAACACCTCCAAGGAAGATGTTCATGACGTCGTGATGGCCATTCGGGATTTTATCGATATTGGAAACAGTCTTTTTGCAGAATGCGCCAGTATCGAAACCTTTGAATGGAGTGCGTATGGACGGTTTTTGACAAAATACGATATTGGACACAACGGCGGGACCAATAACAGCCTGAATGTCTACAACAACAAAGATGCACTCGACTGGCCTTTTGTACAAACCGGAGATTGGAATTTTACCCCGGAAGGAGGGCACCTCCATAATTGGCGTCCCCATCAAACCGGAGATTTAACGGTCACCGGAGGGCCGCTCCCAATGGCCTTCAATCCATCTTCGATCAATTTAAAATCCACCTTCACACAGGCAAATACAGGCTATGACGAGACCGTCACGGTTCTAACCTATGATGATCCCTCCGTTCCAAGCGGCACCACGCCTGCACCCGATATTCATGCTTATCAAAATGGCCAAGCGGCAAATAAACAGTGGCACTACTATCTTGGAGGCCACATGGATGGAGACACAACGAATGGATATATCGTTTATCTGGGCGGACATTCCTATGTAAATTGTACGACAACGACCGAGGGCACAAAACTGAGTGACCACGAAATCAGATTCACATTTGACCAAGACATGAGCGCCTTGAATGACCTTGATATCACCATTGTCTACAAGGTCGATCTTGGAAATAGCGCAGGAAAAGTCACTTATACGATGAACATCATCGACATCAACGCTGCCAACATTGCGACAAAGACGCTCTTGAATACCCCTGGAAATCTCAAGGTCGATTTTTCTGCCGCCTCCTTTTCCTCCGATGGAAAATCAATCACCGGAACACATTTTATGAATATGAACAGCACCGGCCAGTTTGAGGTCAAATCTGTCACGTTCACTTGGGATATTTCGGGAGGAAAATTAAAAGAGATTTTCGATGTCACAGAAGACACGAATGTCGAAAAAAAAGAAAATAAATCATACGAATCCGGTCAAAAAGCAGACCTAAAAGGCCTGAAAATCGCACCGAAAGCAACAGAGGGGAACGCTGGAACCGGCGGGGGATACATCTCTGGATGCAAGGGAACCGGGGATGGAGAAGCCGGAGCGGGCATTAGATATGTTTTAAATACCATTTTTCAACTGGATGCCGTTGCAGATCGAGAGTTTGTCCGTTCTTCTCCCGTTGTCTACGAAGACTTCCTCTATCAAGGTTCTTTTGACTACCCCAGTTTCGCCGGCCATTTCCGAAAATTTCAGGTCAATGCGGATCTGGGTGCCGGGAAAAAAGGCTTAAAGTTAAATGCAGGATTCGGTCTTGGCGGCGATGCAGCCGATCTGATGACAGCCAACCTATCTTTTACAGATTCAAACGGCAACCAAGTCGTCGATACCAATGAACTCTCGGGTCGGAATATTTTTTCAAGCACTGAAACAGGGCTTGAAAGCGGGCTGATTCTTTCAGACAACGCCCAGATCAAATCCTTCAAGTTTGAAAATGCCAGTCTCTTCCAGGCCCGTATGGGCGCCATTGATCCACTCAGCCTTTCCGAAACAGAAGACGTCGTTTCAAAACGGTATGGAATGACATTCAGTCAGAACAGTGCCTCCTGGGAAAAGAAGTCCAACGTACTGGGTGGAATCGAACATTCTTCCCCGGTCATCATCGGACCCAGTTCACTCAGTAATGATACAAGACCCAACATGGCCTATGTCGGCTCCATCAATGGCATGTTGCACGCTTTCAAAGCGGGGGTCAAAAATGCGACATCGCCCTCCAATCCGGGAGAACTGTTCGATGCAGGAGAAGAAGTCTGGGCCTATATTCCAAGCAGTCAACTTCCTAGGCTCCGCTACTTCAGAAACCCCAACGCCATCAGCACCTATCCTGCCATCGATGCGCCACTCACTTTTTCAGAAGTGCCAGACCCGAACCATTCAAATCAGTATATAACCGTTCTCCTCGCCACCACCGGCATCGGAACAGACAGCCTTTTTGCGCTCGATGTAACCGATCCACTCAGCTTGCCACTCCAACCGAAACTGCTTTGGGAACGGAGTGGCGTCGATATTGCGACCAGCCAGGTCATCATGGGAAGTGGATCAAAAGTGGCCATCGGAAAGGTGGTTAATTTGTCCGGTCAGAGAGAATACCGGGCTTATATCACAACCGCTTTACAAAAAGGAAAAGTCCCCTGCCAAGACAGCCAGGGGACGCCACTCGGCAATGGCAGCCTGTGTGGCGGCATTCAAATTTTTGCCTTCGATCTCATCACCGGCGAACAAAAATGGCGCTTCGAACGGGTCTACAGCTCCAATCTAAATAACATTCCCGGCAGCCTTGCGCTCATTGATCCCGACCAGAACGGGGATGAAGACCATGTTGTCATCGGCGACATGGAAGGAAATACCTGGCTCTTACCCGCTGTTCCGGATTATAACCAGAATGGATTAGAAGACACTGTGATCAAGGCAGATTCCACCTTTGATGATTCCCTGTCTGTCTCAGGAGATATCGTCACGGATATCAATCCGCTTTATGCCCCTTCACGGGACGAAGCGGCCTGCACACTCTATCCCGCCATGCCGAACCCCTGCTGGCAATCAGGACACGATCAGCCCATCGGCATCTCTCCCACGGTCATCACGCTGGGAGGACGCACCAAGTTGGTCTGGGGAACAGGGGGAACCGATTGGGCCAGTAACAGTGATACCTATGCCGTCTATGTCCTGGATATCACAGGCACAAATGTTTACAACCTTCCCGGCGTTGGTGCACAACTCATTTCCAAGACAATACTCGATCAAGGAGAAAAAATATTTGGAGGCATCACATTTTCTCAAGGCTTCCTTTTTTTCGGAACGGCTTTCGGGCAAGTAGAAGGGGTCTCACCCACAGAAAACATCGCACAAAGTAATGTCGGGAACATTCGGGGAATGAATATTTCAGATCCGACGGATCAATGGAAATATAGCGCACAGGGGAAATTCCGTGGGAGTGTCTTTGTATCACGAGGTGAACTCTACGCCACGACGCTGGACGGAAAAATCATCGATTTGGGAGACGGGACCTTCAACGAACCCTCGTCTCTCAGTTGGTATAAATTAAAAAATTGGCGAGCGGTCACCAATCTACAGACCAATGAATAACCAAAATCCGTTTCTAAACGCGCACATTTCTTTTTTCCCAACCCTGCTCGTCTTATGTACATTCTGGGGATGTAGTATAAACAACGTAGAGAAAACGGTAAAAAATGAACGCTCCCAGCGCCTTTCTGAAATAGAAAATGAAGAAAAATCCACAAAGAAACAAGACTTCAGGGCCTGGATCCACGCGATTTCACTCAGCCCTGGATCCGTCTACTCCGGAGATCAATTGACTGCGACAACCAACTGGGGCCCGGAAGGACGATCCGATGTCTGGATTCAATATCAATGGTTCATCAACGGAGAATTAATTCACCAAGAAAAATCTTCCCAATTTCTTCTCGATCAAGTGCAGCCAGGAGACCGGATTTATGCCGAAGCCCATCTCATCCGTCCAGATGGCAGCGTGGCGGCATCTCTGCGTTCCCATTCAAACGTGGTCCAAAATCGCCCTCCTAAAATAGACTCAGGTATGGAAACCCTAGTCAAAAAAGACGGGGTTTTTATTGGACAAATTCACACCTCTGACCCGGATGGAGACACCGTCACACTGACCCAAATTTCCGGTCCGGAAGGACTGGTCATCTCTCCTGATGGTGCGGTCCGATGGCCCGAAGCCAAAGTTTCCCCAGGTGACCATCAAATCTCACTGGAACTACAGGATGAAAGAGGGCTCGGTTTCAGGGGGGAATTATTGTTTTCAATGCAAAGACAAACTCAATGACATTCGAGAAAGCGGGAATGAAACAGATCACCCACAATAAAAATGGCTTCAGCATGATTGAGGTCATGCTGGTGGTCGCCATTGTCGGCGTGATGGTAACACTGGCAATCAGTTCAAATCTGGCTTTGTCCGTCCAACAACAAAAAAAAACCGCGTCTCATGAAATATCGGCCCTCATCACCCAGGCGCGATTCATGGCACGAGGGACTTCTACCCCTGCAACAATCACCTTAAATACGGTTTCCGCATCGCCAGGAGGCAGTGTGACCGCATCTATCGGGGCACCAGTCAATTGGACACAAACCATCACACTGGGAAATGGAGGGAACCACACTGCAGTCGGCCTTGTCAATGTACAAACCACTGCGGGACCATTCAGTATCACACCCAGAGGGACACTGTCTCCCGCCGGGTTTACTTTAACGCTTCAAGATAAAAATTATTCTGAAAATGGAGAAGAGGTTCTTATTCAGGTAGGGCTGCTCGGTGACATCACAATACAGTAAAAACACACGCTTTAAAAATCAAAAGAAAGGGTTCATGGACAGACCATTCGAAAGAATCTCATCACTAAAAAATGAAAGAGGCTTTACATTTATTGAAGTACTGGTTGCGATGTTTATTGTCACTTTTGGTCTTTTGGCATTGGCATCCATGCAGGTCACTGCATTGAAAGGAGCAGCCGTCGGCGGAAACACGACACATGCAAATCAGCTTGCGCGGGATGTCGTTGAACGCGTTTTAAAAAATGCCACCAATGTCGGGTCCTATGACGGGATGCAAACATCAACAAACCAACGACAGAATTGCCCCACCCTGGTCCCCTCTCCAGCTTGCCTTCAAGATTTCACCGTTTGGCAGAACACCATCACGGCACTTCCCAATGGCGACCTCACTATAGCGTCGATTCCCGGGCCGAATTTTGACACAGTCAATGTCAATGTCTCATGGCAAGACCCATCAGGAAGCCACGCAGTCGTCTTGCCATTCCAGGTCGCTCCATGACAATAAGGTGGAAAGTGCAACAGGAAGAACGGCTGTTGAGAGGCTGGGCGACCTCTTCGCCCGGCTTCACGTTGATTGAATTAATGCTGGCCATGACCATTTCGCTCGCGATGGTCGGTCTCATTGGAATCACCTACACAAACAGCACAAAAAAATATATCCACAACAGGGAAAAATCGCAGGTCCAGATGCGATCCCGCCTCAGCCTTGATTTCATTAGCCAGGAACTTCGCAATGCGGGCTACCTCCTCACTTGGGAGGCCAGTACATCCACGCCGCCACTCGGCATCAATCAAGTCATTCCCGGTGCTACGGTAGACCCAGGCACAGAATCAATCACCGTTCGGTATGCCGTTTCTCCACTTAATGCGACACTGAACGGCGTACCTGCCGGAACCCCTCCCGGAACAATGTTGCCCGTCAATGCCCTGCCATTTTCAATTCCAATGAATGCGCTTGTTGCCATTTACAGCCCGCCTGCAACAACCAATATGCGACGCGTCGCCTTCTCAAACAGCCCGGGCGACACCACTGTGAAAATAAACCAGGCCGTATCAAATACCTTTGGTAGTGGAGATTTTATGACGCTTGTCGAAGAAAATTCCTTCTGGATCGAAGGCGGCAACCTTATGATGCGAACAGGCGGCAGCAATCAACTGCTTTCTTCCAATGTAGAAGACCTCCAAGTGGTTTTGATCGACAAAGATGAAAACCTCATCGGTGAGACAAGCAGCGCTTCTTTTTCGACACTCACAACCGCCAACATTCTGGATATTCGGGCCGTCCGCGTTTCCTTGACAAGCAAAGGAAATGGCACGCTTGTAGACATGCAGGCATCTCGGCCCCCTTCTTTAGAAGACCACGACCGGAGCAGCGAAGACGTCGATCAAGTATTCCGCGATGTTGAAAGCACAACGATTTATCTTAGAAATTTCAGTGTGCTGAACCCCTGATTTAAAACAAATTACATCCCTTCTCTCCATATTTTATTTCATGCCATTTTTCTTTTTCGCATCCCTTGGAAAATTGAAACAAATCAACCCTTATGTTACGATATTTCCTTCATATTCAAGGAGATAAGATGAAAGAAAAGGCGTCACGCAATACCAAAGCCCCTGACAGCGACAACATGCCGATCCAATTTTCGTCGTTTATTTTATCTTTGGCAACCTCTGCACTCATTCATCTCGGGGAAGAGAAGGACCCTGCCACAGGGAAAAAAACAGTTCAACTTTCTGAGGTAAAACAGATCATTGATCTCCTTACCCTGTTAGAAGAAAAAACCAAGGGGAACCTGAATAAGGAAGAAACAACTTTAATGACACAACTCCTCTTTACTTTAAGAATGAAGTACGTGGAAAGAGGGGAAAACCCCCTTCGCTGACCCCACTGCCAGACACCTTTTGTATGAAAAAGAAACGATTTCCTCGGCCCGAAATTTCAACGGAATAACTTAAGGGAGCCCTGTTTGTCGAAAAAATGGGTTCTGTTCAGTTGCGTTGCCGCTCTTCTAATCGGCATCCACTTCTTTCTCCAAAGTCGCGGCATCTCAGAAAAAATCACGCACTATGTCCAAGCCCGAATCTCATCCAAGATACATCAACCTGTCCAGATGGAGGACTTGAAATTACATTTTCTTTCAAGTTCAGTCGTTCTTAAAGGCTTTTCGATACACTCTGAGCAGGCAAGCAACAGTTCATCTTTTTTTGCAAAAAAAATTGAGGTTGCTTTCAGCCCCTGGTCTTTTTTTACTGAAACCTTTCTCATCAGAAAAATCGTCGTTGAATCCCCCGCTGTTGTGTGGGACCAACCTTCCAGCAGTGATAAAAATATATTTTTTCAAGGTCTTCAAAAAGACCGCAGGGAGAAACTTCATCTCCCTGTCCTCATTCGATCCCTGCAAATAAAAAATGGTCATGTGACTTTTAAAAGTCGTGAAAACAACCTGAAAGTCATTCTTTCAGAGACCAACTCAGAAATTCGTCCTGATTTGATGATGCGTCGTTTTGAAATCGATCTGCTCTCAGAAAAAGGGACCTTCGCAATAAATGACGTAGAAAGAAAAATCGACCAGTTGAACGTGGATCTTGTCGTTCAAAATGACCGGATCGAACTCGTAAAGGCCTACATCACCTCCAGTGAAGCAACGGTTCTGACAACGGGGTCCATCAAAGCAGAAGAAGGCTTTCCTCTTGACCTGACCATCGAAGCCTACATCCCGTTACAGGAAGCAGATCTGAGACGATGGATCGAATCGGATGACTCAATCCTGGTCAGAAACAACGTCTCCGGAGATGTTTCTTTTTCCGGACAACTTCGAGGCACTTACCCCGATTTTGATTTGGAAGGAAAACTCGCTCTCCCCCGTATCGTCATTGGTCGGCAGAAAATCGGCTTTTTCAAGGGAGATATTTTTTTTAAAGAAAAAAAACTGACGCTCATGGCATTCGACGGAGAACTCTTTTCCGGGTCATTTACCGGACAGGCAGAAGCGGCTTTTTCCTCCACTCTTTCACATTCGACAGAGGAAGAAGGACAACCTCAATTTGCCTTCGCCCTCCAATATAACAACATCTCTATGGAGGAAAGTCTTTCTTTTTTTTCCAAAAGGAAACCACGCCAAAATGAACTTTTGAAAGGCATTTATGCAACAGGAGATATTAATTTTTCCAGATCGACCCTGAATGGCAAGCACCTCCAAATAAAAGGACATTGGGAGGGAAAGAGAAATGCGCTTTTATCTCCACCTCTCCCTGCCGGATCAAAACGTCTTCCGCGCGTGGTCGCCCTTTTCCAGACAGGGCAATTCGACTGGGTCTGGAAAGACAACAAATTGCTTCTGACACAGGGTGATTTCTTGTTTCCTGACACCCGACTGTCCTTCCATGGAGACTGGCAATCAACAACAGGTCTACGCCTTGACACCATCGTAAAGAGCAATGAAATGTCGGCAATTGCCATGGCATTGAAATTCCCATTGACCGGTCAAGCAAGTCTTCAAGGCGCCTTTCGTTTCTTTGAGAAAGCACCTGCTTTCGACGGAAAGTTGACATTTGAAAATTGGGCACTCCGCGGCCAAAAAGTGCAGAGATTGACGACGAAGGTCCAACTTCACGACAAACAGTTCACATTCAAACAGGGAAAAGCGAAAGGCTCAACTACCCCTTCCCCTGAAAAACGGGCGGTCGTCGCAAAAAACCAGACAAAGCCTTCGACTGTCCTCTTTGAAGGCACCCTTGATTTACAAAAACCCAAACAACCCCGATTCCAATTCCACCTGAACATTCATTCAGTGGCCCCCCGGAAGGTTTTCAAATTCTATCGTCTCTCAATCCCATTTTACACGAAGGCCACAGGACAACTTTCAATCCAGGGAACACCGAACGACTTTTCCGTAACAGGGCCTCTTTCGGTATCTAAAGGCACACTTTATGGAGAAAATTTTGAGGAAGGGCGGTTGGACCTCACCGTGACGGAAAAAGCGGTTCAGCTCAAGAATGTCCTGCTTAAAAGAGGGGAAAGTCTGCTTGCCGGCAACGGTGCGATCCGATATGACCGGACTTACAGGCTTTCGCTCAAAGCAGATCATCTTCGTATTCAAGAGACAAAATTCCTGAAATCACGGACACAATCGTTGACAGGCAATATCGGACTGATTGTCACCGGCAAAGGGAGCTTTGAAAAACCACAGATGAAATTCGTGGCCGCCGTTAAAAACATTCACTACAGCGGAATAAGCGGTGCTCGCGGGACGATAAAAGCCTATTGGCTTGCCGAAAGAATTGAATTAGAAGGGAACTTCCCGGAACAACACTTTTCTTTGGCAGGAGAAATACTTCTACGAAAAGGCTACCCGTTTTCATTCGAAACCCGCTTCGACAAGCTTCGGCTTGATCCACTCTTTAAAGACGCCCTCTCAGGTCCTTTTTCAGATGTCACTCTGCAAACCACAGGCACATTAAGCGGACAAGGGGAATTATCACGACTCAGGCAAATCACATTAAACGGCCTTTTCTCGGATTTATCGGCAGAATTCGGAACGTATGAGGTGCAGAATGATGGACCTGTAAAAATCCATGCGGTTAAAGGAGCTTTTCTTTTTGAGAACACCCGGCTCAAGGGGAAAAATACCAGCCTGGTGATTAATGGAAAACTAACCCTCCTCAAGAAATGGGACCTCTTTCTAAAAGGAAGGGCCGACCTTAATTTATTGTCTTTTTTTACTGATGAAGTGATTGCCGGGAGAGGAAAAGCTTTACTCGATCTTTCCATTTCAGATGACTGGGATAAGCCCCGTATTCTCGGTAATTTATCTTTAAAAGGAGGGACTATACGAACTGGGTTCCTACCGCAAACACTCAAAATTTCTTCGATGACACTTCTATTCAATGAAAGAGATATGGTTCTTGAAACATTGGACGGCCATTTCGGTGGCGGGGAATTTCGTGCGAGTGGAAAAGCAAAGCTCGTCGGACTGAATGTGGGAGACTTTGGATTTCTTCTGGAGATGGACAATGCACGCATGAATCTCATTGAAGATCTTCCCGCAACCGTCGGAGGAGAACTTTTTTTTCAAAAACGTGGAAACAAGCAAACATTGAAAGGCGATCTAACGCTTGGCAAAATGGTCTACGACAAAAAAATAGATCTAGGGTCCCTAATCATTGATTCAATTAATAAAAGCAAGGCCCGCTCTATATCAAAAACGCCTCTCATTGGACAGACGGCCATCAATCTTCATCTGTCCGGGAATGAGGGCGTATGGATCGCCAATAATCTCGCAAAAATACCACTTGGAATAGACCTTTCTGTAAAGGGGTCTTTCAACAACCCGACCATCATTGGCCGAATCGATGCTTCAAGTGGAACCATGTATTTTCGGAACAATACATTCAGAATCCTGTCAGGATCCGTTGACTTTTTAAACCCGAATGAGATCAAACCCATCTTAAATATGACTGCAAAAACAAACGTCAGAAGCATTGTTTCAGATCGAAACTATGAAATAGATCTCACTCTTTCTGGAAGTCTGGCCCAGATGACACTTTCTTTGACTTCTTTCCCTTCGCTCCCAGAGGCGGATATTCTGGCCCTCCTGACCATTGGAAAGACAACAGCAGACCTGGACGATGTGGAAGGCGGTGCAGGAACAGAAGCCAGCAGCTTTGTCGCTTCAGAGTTTCTAGGCGCACCAATCGAACAACTCGTGGGAGAACCGGTCGAGAACATAACCGGTATTGACAGAATTCAGGTCGATCCCTATGTTGATGGAACCAATGCAAAATCCACCGCAGGAACACGCTTCACAGCAGAAAAACGACTTCTGAAAGACCAATTGATCGTCATCTATTCCACCACACTGGATCCATCTGAAGAAGACCTGATTCGGATGGTTTATCAAATTAACAACAATATCTCTCTTATTGGAAAACGAGATGACGAGGGACAGGTTGGCGGTGACATCCGGTTTCGGTTCGAATTTCGTTGAGCTTCCACGAATCCACGATAACTAAGATTGAAGTCCGATTGAAAAAATTGATTCAGACAAAAAAACCCAATCCTGCAGCACGTCCATGCCGCATCGGCTTCCCTCAGTGCGTCATTCTTTTTTTATTGCTATTGTTTCTACCGTTGCCCCTCTATGCAAATCCCTGGGAAGGGAAAATTATTGAGCAAATACAATTTGATCAGGATTCCTTATTTTTTGAAGACCAGCTCTATTCATATACAGACTTACTTCCAGGCGACCATTACCAGGCAGATAAAATACGCAAAGCCGTAAAGCGGCTTTACGAAACGGGAAAATTCAAGGAAATATGGGCGGCAGTCGAACCACTTGGTGATGATCGGCTCATCCTCCGGTTTCACTGGGTCGACATTCTTCCTCTTTCCAAAGTACGATTTTCGGGCAACCATGCCATTTCGGACAAGGCCATTCTAAAGGCAATGACCCTGAAAAAAGGAGACGCATTCAATGACAGGGCATGGCAGAAAGCCCTCCTCAATATTGCCTCCCTCTACCAAAAAAGGGGTTACTTTCAAATAAAAACAACCAGCCGACTGAGACAATCTCCAATCACCGGAGGCGGGGTAGAAGCACTTATTAAAATTCGTGAAGGGACACGAACCCGTATTCGGAAGTTAGAATTCCTGGGCAATA
Source organism: Nitrospiria bacterium (assembly GCA_046756725.1). Classification (GTDB taxonomy): domain Bacteria; phylum Nitrospirota; class Nitrospiria; order SBBL01; family JAADHI01; genus JBHHWW01. The sequence continues at coordinate 12,382 of JBHHWW010000013.1, forward strand.
AAATTTTCTCTAACTGGTCTCTTTTTCTTAAAATTTACTCAAAAAAAGGGGAGATTTATAAATTTGAAAGGCTGTCACAAGACCTTCTCAATCTGGAACGATTTTACGCAAGTAAAGGGTACATCAAAGCCGTCATCGGACCCGCAATTGTAAAGTACAATGGCGGAACGAATGAAGTGGATATTGCAATTTCAATTCTACCCTTAAACAAGGTTGACATTCTTTTTAAAGGTGAACTTTTCTATCCGAAAAAGCGGTTGATGGACCTCCTACTGACCACGAAAGAGAGAAATGACGATCCAGATGTGATCGAGGGAAGTGCGAGAGAGATTGAACGCTTTTACAAAAATGAAGGGTTTCCTTTCGCAAAAGTATCATTTTTGATCAAACAGCATCCGGAAGAAAAGCGAATGGAAGTCCACTTCACCATTGCCAGTGGCGCGAGAACAGCGATTAAAAAAATTCAATTTGTTGGACAAACGGAATTTTCAACGGAACAACTTCAAGAACAAATCCAGTTAAAAAAGAAAACTTTTTTTACAAAAAGTCATTATACAAAAGACAATCTCGAAGAAGATGTAGATGCGCTTATTCAATTTTACAACGAAGAAGGTTTTCAAAAGATTAAAATTGAACCGAATATCTCGTTTGATTCTCAAAAAAAAAATGCAACCATTCTATTTCAGATTAAAGAAGGGATGAGAACACGGATCAGGGAAATAAAAATTACGGGTAATAAGGCGCTGACTGAAGACCACTTGGTAAAAGCACTCGGAATACATCCCCAAGATCCCTTCACAGAAGGAAAAATAAGAGAGGGCATAAGGGCACTTCGCACCGCTTACGCAAAAGAAGGATACCCCTATGTTGTTATTACGCCATCACATCATTTTTCTGAGAACAACGCCAGGGCAGTCATTACTTACCGTATTGAGGAAGGGAAGCAAGTCACCGTCGGAAAGATAACACTTTCGGGAAACAGAGAAACCCGGAAAAACGCAATTTTTCGAGAGATCGCCCTTCAAACAGGGGATTATTACGATCCTGAGAAAATACTGGAAAGCCAGCGTAATCTCTATCGGACAGGTCTTTTTTCTCTGGTTCATTTTGATCCAGTTCGATCTGAAGAAAAACCTGTGATCCAGGACTTCCATCTGAAAGTGGCCGAACGCCCGCGTATTGCCCTGGAATTCGGTGTCGGTTATGCCGACCGTGAACGACTTCGTGGATTTGTGGAATTGTCTCATCGGAACCTGTGGGGAACCGGGCGCTCTCTAAGCGGAAGAGCAGAAGGAAGTAACGTGGAGGAGCGGTACCTGCTGAATTTCAGAGAACCCTGGTTTTTCGATCAAACCATCAGCGCACGGATCACCGCTGCTTACATCAAAGAAGAAGAAGTCTCATTTGACCTTAAAACAGTCAGTGGCACCATTGGACTGGATAAAGACTTTTCTGAGACCCTTAAAGGATCTCTCTTTTACCAATTTGAACGAAAGGAGACGAGCGATGTCTCACAAATCGCAGCGCTGACATCAAAAGATATTGGTTTTTTTACGATTGCGACACTCAATCCTTCGCTGACGCTGGATACCCGGGATGACCCTTTCAATCCCAGCTCAGGATCGGTCCACACCATTCTCTTCCGTGATGCCGCAAAAATACTGGGGTCAGAGATCCAACTGGTCAAACTAACCATGCACAGCAGATGGTATCATCGCCTCTCCAAGAAATCTGTATTGGCATTTTCTGCCCGAGGCGGCGCCGCCGAGCGATTTGGAGAAACATCGATTATTCCCATTTCAGAGCGGTTTTTTATCGGCGGAAGAAATACCGTCAGAGGCTATGATGAAGACAAGCTCGGAATAGAAAATGTCACCATTGAAAACGGGTTGCCAAAGGGAGGGAACGCCATGCTCATTTTTAATGAAGAACTCCGATATTCCGTCTTAAGAGCATTCGGAATCGTGCTGTTTTTTGATCACGGAAATGTTTGGAAACAATATCAGGACGTTTCTTTTTCAGACATCAAATCAACCGTGGGAATCGGATTCCGATATCACACACCCATCGGCCCCTTCCGACTGGACTATGGCTACAAACTAAACCGTGAAGCGGGAGAGAGCGCCGGAGCTGTTCATTTCACTCTGGGACATGCCTTTTAAAACAGATCGTCTAAAGTGCCAGACGGAAACCGATACTGCTATACCGTTTATGAGGGTAACTCCAGTTTCGATGAAAGGTCCGTACATTTTTAATGATCACATACCAGGATCCACCTCGCATCACTTTTCCTATGCCTGAAGATGGCCCCATAGGGTTGGATTTTTCACCCTCGTTATAATAATCGTCATCATACCAATCCTGAACCCACTCCCACACGTTCCCACTCATGTCATACAAACCCAGACCATTGGGTTCTTTTTGTCCAACACGATGCGGCATCTTCCCGGAATTATCCCAATACCAGGCATACCGATCTGTTTCACGATGATCACCTGTTCCAGACACTGTTTCTTCCTTTCCGCCACTCCGGGCGGCATACTCCCATTCAGCTTCTGTCGGAAGACGATAATCCAAACCGGTTTTCCTTTTTTTCCAAGCGACATACTCACGCGCATCATTCCAACTTATACAGACAACAGGATGCTTTTGTGTCTGGGAATAACCTGGGCGACTCCATTTCACAGTGCTGCCCTTCTTCCATCGGCTTCCCGTCCACAACAAACAACCGCCATCCCTTTCGGCATCTGTTTTGTACTGAGAATCCTGGATGAAAATCATAAATTCTTCGACCGTCACCTCAAATTTTCCGATAAAAAAATCATCCACACAGACTTCATGAAGCGGGGCGGGATGCAAGTGTTTTTCTTCACTTTGATCCCCCATTTTGAAACAACCTCCTTTGACAAAGACCAGCGGTTCTTCACTATCAGAAGATCGACTGAGCGAATAAGGGCTGGACAAGCTGAGATTGAAACTTGCGTGCATGAAAAAAAAGCTTGCTATGACAAAGAGAACAAATTTTAAAATTGGCAACTTTCTAGACCTTCAAAAGACAAAACAAATACACTAAGACTCTCAGACCTTCTCAGCTAGCGCACCTGTAGTTCGACTGTCGGAGGGACAAGATGATGTGGTTCTAGCCATGTACCAAGTCGATAGTTGGTCTGAAGATCGTGTAAAGGGATACCTACTTCTGAGGAATCAAAGGTATATGACATTTCAAGCTTCCCCTTTGGCGTAATCGTCACTTCTTGTGCCTGAACCTTCATGTGGGGATGCCAGGCAAGGACATAGTATGTTCCGGGAGGGACATCCCGAATTGTGAAATTTCCATCTCTGTTTGTCACCGTGAAATAAGGATTGCCAACAGCCATCCCCCACGACTGCATGTAGTCATGGACACCACATTGAGTCCGAAAAAGATAGTGCCCCTTTCTAAAATTGACTTCCCTTTGCACACTTGCATGTCCCGGCATGGGTTTATTGAACATCGCAAAGGTATACTCATCTTTCAGAGTATAGGCCTGAATATCATGCGTCACAGGATCGACACTGGAAATCATAATAGGATGATTATTTCGAATGGGCGTGACAAAGGGCTTTATCTGACAATTTTCTAACCAGATAATCGGTGTGTAAGCAAAGGGTTTCCCTTTCTTCACACCCACAATAGAAATGATCACATTTTGAAAACCGCCATCATCAGAGACATTGAACTCTCTTAAGAGTCGATTCCCTTTTCCATCCGAAATACTTCGGCAATATTCGATATTCGGAGAAAAAATAAGATGATAGATCCGTGCCGGTGGGGGAGGACCTTCCAATAAAACCCTGCCTGTTAATGTTCCTCCATTAGACACCACACCTTCTTCATAACCCAAGACCATCGATTCCAAGCCAACAAAAAAAACAAGGAAAAAGACACTAACAACAAGTTTTCTCATTTTCTCTACTCCCTTAACCCTATATTCATCAGTAAGCGAACAAGATAAGATTAATCATCAATGATGAATCGATCTTCTCCTTCATGAAGGAAGTGATCTTCCGGCGTCGCCGGGTCCATCCGGAATCGCTTTTGCGATTCATAGAGAGGCCGCTTCACAATATTCGAATCAAACTCAAAATCGAGGACAATATGCCCTCTTTCAGGAACTGTCACCTTCCTCGTATAGACTTTATAATGCGGATGCCATATCGTTACAGTATATGTTCCAGGCAATAGTTGGTCGATCTGATACGTGCCGTCTTTTGCCGTCATCGCATAATAAGGGTTATCAACGACAAAGCCCCAACTCTGCATAAATTCATGCAGTCCACAAATCATCTGGGAAATTCTTTTCCCTCTATCAAAATGGAGTCCGCCGCCCCGCGGTTTCTCAGAAACAGGAAGCGGCGCATTCAAGATGATATTACCCCGTTCATTTTGAAAAACCTGGATATTATGGACAATCGGGTCCAAGTTCACGACAGAAATAGGCTGGTGGTTTTCAAGAATCGCAACATTCGGGTGTTCATGATGCATCCGACCCATTTTATCGACAAAAAATTGTTCTCGGGCCGCCACATCGATCGGATGAAACATACAGTCCGTCGCGACAAATTCTGTTTGGATCAGAGGAAAGGGCTTCCCTTTATTCACCCCCTGAACAGCAATGACGACATCCCATAACCCACCTCCTTCTCCCACGACAAAATCTTTGAGGAAAACATGACCTTTTCCATCTGATATTTTTTTACAGAATTTGCCAAAAGGATAAAGAGAGAGTGAAAAAACCCGTGGTTCAGGAATAGCACCTTTCAGAGTTATTTTCCCTGAAATTGTGCCGCCCAGACCGACATCGACCTCTTCATATGCAAAGATATGTTGACTGTCTGGCAGGATGGCCCAAAATAACAGAAACAAATATGTATAAGTTCGAGATCTCCCCTTCATAAACGCCCCTTTCCCACGATCACCCATTTAAGATAAATGGTATAAGAAAGCAGTTTTAGCAGTCAAGGTTATCTCCTCAATCGATAATAAGTCTTTCGTCGCCTTCCTTCAGCTTTGCGTCCTCTTTTGTCGCCGTGTCCACTCTAAACGTCTTTTGCGATTCATAGGTTGGATTCTTCACAGTTGTCGCATCAAAGGCAAAATCAAACTTCGTTGTCTTATTCGCACGAACCGTCACTGTTTGTTCAAAAACCTTAAAATGAGGATGCCAGATACTTACAGTGTAGGTCCCTGGGGGGATGCCATCAATCTTATAGCTGCCATCCTTCTCCGACCTTGCATAATACGGATTATCAACCACAAAACCCCAGCTCTGCATAAATTCATGCATACCGCAAATCATCTGGGAAATCCGCTTATTCTTCTTGTAGTTTAAGACACCGCCGCGTACCTGGTCCGATACCGGTAAAGGGGTATTCAGAATGATATTTCCTTTTTCATTCTGGAAGACCTGGATATTGTGAATCACCGGATCCCGATTAATCATGTTCATTCGTTGGTGATTGTGCAGAATGGCGACATTGGGGTGCTCATGGTGCATTTGTCCGTCTTCGTCCACAGTAAACATTTCATTGTCAGCCACATCGGAAGGGTGAAACATGCAATCCACTGCAACAAAGTCCGCCACCGTGGGGCGATACGCTTTCCCTTTGTTAATATTTTTTACTGCAACAACCGCTTCCCATAAGCCTTTGTCCTTCTGAACGATGAAGTCTCTCAAACGGACATACCCTTTCCCGTCAGAGATCTTCTTGCAAAAGGGGCCGAAAGGATAATTCACAAGCGCAAAAACCCTTGGTTCCGGCCTGGGGCCTTCCAGAGTAATTTTTCCGGCAATGGAGCCGCCATTTGCGACTTCTATCTCTTCATACGCAAATGAAGGTGCTGGACCGGAGATTCCCAACCATCCACCGAGGATCATGGCAATACCAAGCATTGCTGTTTTTTTCATCGCTTTTCTCCCTTATCTCAAAAACAAAACCGGGACAAGAGGCTTATTTTGCTTCCTCTTGCCCCGGTCTGTTGTTTACTGACTTGTTTCCGTTGCTTACTTATCCAGCATGGAAAGTGGTCCAGGCGCTTCTTCAAGCCCGGAGATCACTTCCGGTGTTTCTTCCAACGGAACTTCCGCCGTTCTGCTGCCCACACTGCCACCGCTGTTCAGCGGCAAAATGGCCTGATTACCCGCAGGCAAGACTTTGAAGTAACCCCAAAGACCAGCCGCCGCATAAGGCAAACGGTGATCCTGCCAGAGATAAATCCCCGGCAACTTCGTCGGACCACCGGCAGAGCGGACAAAGACATCCAGATTTTCGGATGAACCGAACTCCTCGCTGTGCATCTGATCCGCATCCTTCATATTGATCTTAAACGGCCAGGAGTGCCCTTCAAGACTGAACATCCCATTCTGCTCTTTGAAAGCGCCGAAGACATGAATCCGAACCGGATCGCCCGCATGGGCGAGGATGGTCGGCGTCCCAGGATCGGTGACTCCCGCAACACAGGGCTGAAACATGGTTCCCAATTCGCAGCCATTTTCCTCACGATACATCCAGGGTTCAGTCCGGTAGTTCACGCCGGCCAATCCTGCAATCTGCTGGATGTAGGGCATGAACGCCGTCCCGATGATGTTGTCTTCGTCCTGGAAGTAAAGCGCCACATCCCGATAGTCGGAACGCCCTGCCATCGTCGGATTGCTCCGATCCAGGATTACATCCGCCGCCCAGGCATTCTTCATTGAGATATCTTCACCGGTTACAGGATCACGATACTTCGCGCCCCGTGGACCGACGATGATGCCCCCGAAGAGGCCATCACGGACACTGTTGATGAAGTTCCCCCAATCCCACACCATCGCTGAAAACTCGCCATATTCCGGCGGCGCGTAGAAGGTGTAAGTTCGGCTCTTGCCCGGGGCAACGGTCTGGTCGCCACGGTTGTTCCCCACGTTCACACCATGTGAATCATGTGGATCAAAAGCCAGCATGTCCGCGCTGAAAGAAGCACGATGATCTTTCAGGTTGTTCCGGAGATTGATCTTGATACAGTCTCCGACATTGACACGCAGGGTCAACGGGTGCGGATGGTCACCAGCGGCAACCTTGGCCATGTCTCCTTCGAGCATGAAGACCTTCCCTGTCGGGTTGGCAACCAGCAGCTTCCGGTCAAAATCCACCTCAATCACATCCGGCGCATTTGCGTTGTATTTCAAGACCTGGTCGGTCGCGACCACGTTGAAGCGCTTCACAGGTGCACCCGAAGGACAGACGTTCTTCGCCGATTTCGGAATCACCTCATGTCCAGGAAGGACCTTCAGATCGTCCGTTTTCTTGTCCAGAACACGGAAAATACCCCAGCTTCCTTCTGCGAGATGGGAAGGACGACCATTGTAAACAAGATAGTCACCCGCCATCTTCTGAGGACCACCGGCCCGTGTGACAAAGTCATAACGCTCTGCGATCCCGATGTGATGGGTATTTCTCAAATCGGAGTGCTTTGCATAACGCTCTGTACGGAAGGCATGTCCCGCCAAATGCCAGGTGTGCGTTTCATTCATCATGGTGTGCAACATCCTGAAGACCACCGTATCGCCGAGATAAGCACTCGTCAAAGGCGTTCCAGGATCTTTACCATGCGCCTTTGTCGAGAAGACCAGCGACGGATCAGGATTATTCTTCAGACGTTTCGCAATCGATTCCGCCTTGAAGAAGAAACCGCCTCCCGTGGTGTGGGTGCCGCCGTTTAGCATGGGCACCGCCACATAATCCAGATCATAAGGCATCTGGAAGAACAGGACCTGACCGGCATCAATCGCCGCCCGTTTGGTCTGTCCCGGAGGGTTCCCTTCCGTCACAACCTGTGCCGTGAAAGGCACGGTATCATGCAGGAATTGAACGCTCTCACGGAAGCTTCCGCTATACCCATATCCGATCGGTTCGAGATTATGAATGTCCACAATTGGACCACTGCGAACCTCTTTCCCTGTCTTCGGATCATGATAGGTCGAACCCACCGGCTCGACAATAAAAGCACCCACGGCGCCGTGCGGCCAGGTTGTGCCGCCCAAGGCATGGTCATGCCAGAAGACGGTCCCGACATCGGCATCCGCCCAGAGACGATACCGGACCCACTCTGTGGAGA
>JBHHWW010000014.1:0-20433 GCA_046756725.1 Nitrospiria bacterium
GCACAGGACTTTACGAGTCCTTAATCAAATATTTGAACACGTATGAAAAACAGTACCAGATTACTGCATCTTTAAAGACCACTGGAAAAGAGCAGCCGATTCCTTCAGAGACAAAAATTTTCATCTTCAGGATTATCCAGGAAGCACTTGCCAATGTTCAAAAACATTCAGAAGCTTCAAAAGTGGTTGTTCAGGTCGGCACAGGGAAAGGGATTTTAAATGCATCGATTGTGGATAACGGTGTTGGTTTTCATCCGGTTGAGCAGAGTCAACCGATGGAAAAAGGCACTTCTTTCGGCTTGAAGGTCATCTCTGAACGGGCGCGTCTTTTGGGTGGCAGTGCTAAAATCACCAGCCGAAAAAAAGTGGGCACCCGCGTGATCATCCAGGTTCCGCTAAAAACCGCAGGAGAATCTCTTGAAGAAAATTAAAGTGCTCATTACGGATGATCACCGTGTTGTCCGTCAGGGGCTCAGCGCCATTCTTAAAACAAAAGAGGGGATTGATGTCGTCGGCAGGGCGACAAACGGGTTGGAAGCCGTTCAGATGGCAAAAAGACTCGAACCGGATGTTATTCTCATGGACATCTCCATGCCCAAGATGGATGGGATTCAAGCCACTAAAGAGATTAAAGTCGCTTTTCCTCACATCGGCATTGTGGCGCTCACCATGCACGATGATGACCCCACGATCTTTGAACTGGTGCGTGCCGGTGTCGATGGCTACCTGTTGAAAGATTCTGAATCGGACGAAATTGTGAAAGCGATTCAGATCATTCACCGGGGAGAATCGATGATTCATCCCCTCATTGCAAAGAAAATCGTCCGGGAACTGGCCCGCACGGCATCCCCCCTCAAAGAGGAAAAGTCGCTCAACACCTATCACCTGAGTACAAGGGAGATTGATGTGCTTCAAAAGGTCGCAACCGGAAAAACCAATAAGGAAATCGCCGTTGATTTTTCGCTCAGCGAAAAAACGGTTAAAAACCATCTCAGGAATATTTTTTCAAAAATGCAGGTTGACCACAGAACGAAAGCCGCCATCAAAGGGATACAAGAGGGGATTATTGAGCTTGAACCTTGTATCTCGGAGAATGATTGTCTACGATGAACGACGAATAAAAGGACTGAAAAAAGAACGGAGTGAACCCATTTTAACGATGAACCATCAATAAGGAGAGCTTGATGCGATTAAAAACAATCTTTGTTGTACTGTTTGTTCCTATTGTGATGCTGACTAACGCTTTTGCCGAAGAAAAAAAATGGAAGGATCAGGCCGAACTTTCATTTGTGAACACCGGTGGGAATACCGATGTGACCAGTCTCTCCGCGAAAAACGAACTAAAATATCAATTCAGCAAAAAACTGCTTGCAAGCTGGAAATTGCAGACCCTTTTTGGAGAGAGCGACGGCGTCAAGAATGCCGAAAATTACTTTACAGAACTTCGTGCAGATTACAGTTTTTCCGGAAAACTATTTCTTTCAGTGAATGCCAACTGGTTGAAAGACAAATTTTCGGGGGTTGACCCGCGTGTGACGGTTGGCCCTTCTGTCGGATACCATTTTCTTGCCGGACCAAAACATTCTCTGGTTGGAGAGGCAGGACTCCTCTATGTCAATGAAGAACATACCGACAACACCCAGGTGGATTATCTCGGCGGCCGTCTCTTTGCCAAATACGAATATGCCTTTTCAGAGAAGAACAAATTTTCTCAATCAGTCGAAGCGCTGAATGATTTTGACAACAGCGACAACACCAATCTGATTTCTGAAACGGCCTTAGTGACGGCGTTAACGGATGTGCTTTCTCAAAAGGCAAGTTATGTCATAAAATATGATAATGAACCCATTCCCGCAACCTTGGACAGAACAGATACGATTCTGTCACTGACCTTGATCGTTAATTTTTAGGGTTCGGAAACGAATTGGATTCAAAAAGAGGATCGCAGTCAAATATGCCCAAGCAACATTTTCTAACACCAGCCAGTCCTCGAACAAAAAGACTTCCCTCCTGGTTTAAAGTGGTCCCGAAGCGGGGAGAAAAATACCTTAAAATACGGGATCTGGGAAAAGGATTGAACCTTCACACGGTTTGTGAGGAGGCGCGGTGTCCCAATATCTGGGAATGCTGGAATGCGGGGACGGCCACATTTATGATCCTCGGGGAAATCTGTACCCGAAGCTGTGGTTTTTGTAATGTCGCTTTCGGACGTCCCGGACCGATTGACCTTGCAGAACCGAGGCATGTTGCTGAGGCCATCGCCCGGCTCGGCCTTCAACATGCAGTGATTACCTCCGTCAACCGGGATGAATTGGAAGACGGCGGTGCTGAAATTTTTGCAGAAACAATTCGACAGATCAGGCGTCAAGTGCCGGATTGTACGATCGAAACCCTCATTCCCGACTTTCAGGGGAAGCCATGGGCCATCGACAAGGTACTCCAAAGTCGCCCGGATATTCTTGCGCATAACCTGGAAACCGTCCCAAGGTGTTATCGTCTGGTCCGTCCTCAGGCACAGTATGCACGTTCTCTAAAAGTCCTTATCAGGTCAAAAGAGGCAGGCCTTTTAACAAAAACAGGTCTGATGCTTGGTATTGGCGAAACTCTCGAAGAAGTAGAGGCCGTCATGAAAGATCTGGTCCGGATCGGCTGTGACCTTCTTACGTTGGGGCAATATCTTCAGCCGACGTCAAAACACTTGCCAGTTGACCGCTTTCTCAATCCCTCAGAATTTTCTGCTCTAAAAGAGAGAGGAGAAAGAATGGGGCTGCGCCATGTCGAAGCAGGTCCGCTGGTCAGAAGTTCCTATCGTGCTGCAAGTCAGGCAAATAAGTTGCCAATGTCACTTTAAGCAGTCTTGTTTCATTGGTCAATCAATCCTCTGTTTCATCCCTTCAGGAGCCAAATGGACCGCATTCGTTTCGATCTTTTTTTAAATCGAAAAGATCAAGTATGGAAAATCATTCTGATTTCAGGGATGACGATGGCCTTTATATTGTTTTTTATCGGCGGACCAAAGACGAATTCCAGTCGTTCCTATCAGGAAGCCTGGAATTTAGGCCACGTCTTATTTTTTTTCGTTGGCTCCAATATTTTGCTCCGGAAATGGAAGACCTTGTCACAATTTTCCTGGAAAAAACAAGTCCTTTGGATAGTTGGGTTAACGCTTTTTTTCGGCATTTCCATCGAGTGGACCCAAATGAAATTTAACCGTACAGCCGGGGTTGATGATGTGAAAAAGGATCTTATCGGGAGTCTTATTGCTCTGTCCTTTTCTCCTGCCGGGATAAACGTACGGCCTAGAGGCCTTCTCCAAACGTTCAAACTCGTTGTCCTACTGTGGCTCAGCTTTGAAGTGCTGCCCTTTGCCAAGGCATTGACGGATGAAGCATACGCATGGAAACAGTTCCCTGTGCTGTCGAATTTTGAAACACCTCTCGAGATGGATCGGTGGTGGGGAAATTCCCGACGGACGATAGACCACGAGATTGTTTTTGAAGGGACTTCTTCGATGAAAGTCCACTTGAATACAGCAAAATATTCAGGGGTTCAGCTTGGTTATTTCTCCGGGAATTGGAACCAGGCCAGTTTTCTGCATTTCAGCATCTATAATCCCTCACAACACCCACTAAAAATCGAGTGTAACCTCCGGGATGATGTTCATGCTCAAAACGGCTCTCCCTATGAAGACCGGTTCAATACAAGTCTGACTCTTTTCCAGGGCTGGAACCATTTCAATATTCCAATTGAAAAAATAGCGAATGCACCCAAAAACAGGCGGATGAACCTTCAGAAGATGAAACGGCTGAGTTTGTTCGCTGTCAAATTACCGGAGGGGAAAACGATCTACATTGATGATGTTCGCTTGGTCCTTTCCAGAAACCAGCAATAAGAGGAACGCAACTGTTTTGATGACGATATTGCGATTTTCAAGAAAGGTGGCTTCAATTTAAAATCGGTGATCACTTAAACATATTCTCATCGCATGTTCCATCATCCCAGATTTAGAATATATCCCGCCCCATCACCGTTTTTCGTTCGGATGCGGTGGCATGTTCCATGGCCTTCAGGCATTCGTCAACCACTTTTTTTGTCAAGGCATCAATGGCGCATTGACTGGTCTTGAATCCGGATGTTTCCTGAATCAGTTTTTTAACTTTCGAGACAACGACCAGCGTATCGACCTCAACTTTTGAAGCAGCGGCTTGAGATCGATTTGTCTGTTGGTTGCCGGAAGAACGAATGAATCTTCTTCCGGGTTGTTCAGAACGGTCCGGTTGTGCTTCCCTGGAAAGGAACGTTTCAAATTGCTTGCGAGACGGGGCCGTGTCTTCTTCCGCATAAGCCCTGCGGTGATTTGCAAAACCCAGATGGGCGTCCCAACAGGACACAGAGCAAAAAAACAGGCCTGTTTTTTTGCGGCGGCAAGTGCTGACGGAACAAAGATAATATCGCCCTGAAAAGGGGATTTCTTTTTTACAGTTACTGCAACGTTTCCAATCGTTCTTTTCGGCCATTCTGTCCGGGTGGTCGTTCATCGGGTTCCCTCACCATGAATTTAGTGCGTACCTTGTGGTTGGTAGAGACAGGCAGGATCTTCGGCGAGGATATCCCCCGTCAACGCATAGGCGCGTGACCTTGATCCGCCGCAGATGTCTCGATATTCACAGATGCCGCATCGGCCTTTCAATTGTTCCGGATCGCGGAGGCGGCGGAAAATTTCGCTTTCACGGTAGAGCACATCAATCGGTGTTGTCCGGATATTGCCTGCGTTGAAGGGCAGAAAACCGCTGGGATAGACCTCCCCCGTATGAGAGACGAAGCAGAAGCCTTTCGCGGCATTGATGCCTTTCGCTTTTTTCCCGAAGGCATGTGAAGGACGCATTCCGCCTGAAAGCTGCGCCGGGATGGCCGATCCGGAATCTTCTCCAATGTGTGTTGGTGAAGTGGTACGCCGCTGCATGATGATCCGTCGATAGTGGGGGGCTTCTGTGACCTTGAGGAGAAATTTCGACTGCTTCGCGCAGTCATGGAGTCGGCAGAGCAATGTTTCACATTCTTCAGCAGTGATCCCTTCCAGTTCTGCGCCGCGTCCGACCGGGACGAGGAGGAACACTTCCCAGAAGACGATGCCGAGTTGACTGACCAGGTCGATCATCGCTTCTACATCTGCAAGGTTATATCGGGAATAAGTGGTATTGATTTGGACAGGAAGACCAGCTTCCTGAGCCCATTTGATGGCCTGCATGGTTGTGCGATACGTTCCGTTGACTTGTCGAAATCCATCGTGAAGCGTTGCCGTTGAAGCATCCAGGCTGAATGCAATTTGCGAGAGACCGGCATCCTTGAGTTCGGTCAATACTTCAGGGGTAATGGCATCTGTGGCGGCAGGAATGGTGGCCATCCGGAGGACTTGAGCGGCGCCATGCGCAATCAGTGCTGTCAGATCAGGACGTTTGAGCGGGTCTCCTCCACTCAAGACGACAACAGGCGTGCCCATGGCATGAATGTCTTCTAACAGTTTTTTTCCTTCCCCTGTCGTTAATTCTTCAGAACGCCGTTCTGGATTTGCAGATACCCGGCAGTGTCGGCAGACAAGGTTGCAGGCCTGCGTCAGTTCCCAAATCACAAGAAAGGGCGTCTGGGAGAAATCCAGTTTTGAAAAAGAGAGATCGGGCGTTTTCATGCGGTTCTTTTTTGTAAGAGAGGCAAAAAATGGACGGCGTAGCTTGCCTGTTTCTTGGGTCCGATGCCGTTGATCTGGAGAAATGCTTCTGCTGTTTGTGGTTTCTTAGCGGCGAGTTGAAGGAGAACCGCATCGCTGAAGACGAGGTAGGCAGGGATGCCCTTTTCATCTGCCAGCTTCCTGCGGCGTTTCTTGAGGTCGTCTAGTAATTCCGGTGAGATCGTGATATCGGGATCCGCTTCAATCATTTCTGCTCGAACAGGTGCATGTGCTGCCTTTTGCGCTCTTTTTTTCACCGGGCGGATCTCTTGTAAAATATCGCGTTTCTGGCAGATGTCACAAGACGCCTCACAGGGGACAATTTTTTCACCAAAATAGGCAACTAACATTTGGTGGCGACAGTTTGTTTCCTCTGATAGGCGAAACATGGTACGTGTTTGTGACTGGATGCGGTCTTTGATGGTTCGATCGGTTATATTTTCCGTAAAACGGTCATAGCCGAAGACTTCCGACCAGGAATAGAAAAGGACGCAGTCGCTTCCAACGCCATCTCGTCCGGCGCGACCGATTTCCTGGTAATACCCATCGACGCTCTTCGGCATGTCCCGGTGGATGACATACCGAATGTTGGACTTGTCAATGCCCATGCCGAATGCCACTGTCGCGACAATCACTTCAATCTGATCCCTCTGAAAGGCCTCCTGAACCGCCGAGCGGGAAGCGGCCTCCATACCGGCATGATAAGCCATGACGGGGACCCCGTGCTCTGCCAAATAGGTGGCCATATGATCAACCCCCTTCCTGCTGAGGCAATAAATGATACCCGGTTGGCCCGCCCGGGATTGCACCAGGCGGAGGATTTCCCGCTTTGTGTTGAGGCCATCCCCTTTTTTGTAAACATGGAGTCTCAGGTTCGGCCGAAAGAAGGAACCGCGATATCGAAGTGGCGTGTCCATGCCCATCTGCTGGACAATATCGTCCACCACCTTGTCGGTTGCGGTTGCCGTCAGGGCCAGCACCGGGACGTGTCCGAAATGTTGTTTTAAATCAGAAAGATTCCGATATGACGGCCGAAAGTCGTGTCCCCATTGACTGATGCAGTGGGCTTCGTCGATAGCAATCAAATTCATCTCACACTTTTCCAGTAGCTCGAAAAGCCAGCCATCCAGCGCTTCCGGTGCGACATAAAGCAAATCATATTTGCCTGACAATAAGCGCGTGATGCGCTGTCTGCGGAGATCCCCCTCGATACTGGAGTTGATGAACGTTGCCTGGATACCGACCTCGGTCAAGCCATCCACTTGATCTTTCATCAGAGAAATAAGCGGAGAAATCACCAGGGTCGTCCCGCGAAAAATCCGGGCGGGAATCTGATAGGTCAGCGATTTCCCGGCACCCGTCGGCATGACACCCACGCAATCTTTTCCAGAGAGCACGGCATTGATAATTTCTGCTTGTCCCGGACGAAAAGCCTCATATCCGAAGATCGATTTCAAGACCTCGACCGGCGTTTGTTGAGAAGGACCGTCGTCCGGCGTTCGGTCAGCAAGCCGACGGAGCCATTTGACAAGAGAAGGATCAAACAGGGAAGCGTTTTCCCGATAGAGATCCCGGAGATGGTCGATTCGCTGCCAATAATCCATATTCCGTTGACTGGCAGGCCGGGTGGCTGCGACCCGGGCAAGTGCTTCCACTTCTGAAAATAGAGCTGTTTTTGAAGTGTCGTTCAACATCGTAGAGGGAAGTTTAAAAAAGAAGGGAAGGAAACACAAGTCCAAAGATTTTTGCAGGAGAAATGATCGTTTGACAGCTTCGTGGGGCGGTCCGTACAATCCCCCCATGTTTAAAACCGTTGAATGGAAAGAAGGTTTTGTTCGTCTGCTGGATCAAACGCGCCTTCCACACGAAGTGATTTATATCGATTGCAAAGACGTTGAGGCCGTCGCGAGAGGGATTAAAACATTACAGGTCAGAGGTGCCCCTGCCATCGGGATTACGGCGGCTTACGGGATTGCGCTGGCTGCACAGCAGAACGCAGCCGATTCATTTGAACGATTTTATCTGCAACTCTTGAAAGATTGTGACTTGCTTTCTGAAACCCGCCCAACCGCAGTCAACCTCTTCTGGGCCATTGACAGGATGAAAGAAACAGTTCAATCCATCCGTGACCGTCCACTATCAGAAATAAAAAAAAGGCTTCTGATGGAGGCCGATACCATTCTTGAAGAAGATATTGAAATGAATCATGCCATCGGACGACATGGTGCAAAATTGATCCCGCCCGGATCGGGTGTTCTAACGCATTGCAATGCAGGGGGGCTTGCCACGGGCGGTTACGGCACGGCGCTGGGGGTGATTCGTGGCGCATGGGAAGTACATCAGGATCTTTGCGTCTATGCGGATGAAACCCGTCCGATTCTCCAGGGGGCACGGTTGACGGCCTGGGAATTGATAGCAGAGAAAATCCCTGTCCGACTCATCACAGACAATATGGCGGGTTTTATGATGCAGCAAGGGAAGATTCAATGCTGTGTCGTCGGTGCGGATCGAATCGCCGCCAACGGGGATACCGCTAATAAAATCGGAACCTACAGTCTCGCTGTACTGGCCAAAGAACATGACATTCCTTTTTATGTGGCGGCGCCGTCTTCGACCATCGATTTTAAGCTTTCCTCAGGAAAAGAGATTCCAATTGAAATGCGAAAGCCGGAAGAAGTAAGCTGTCTAAATGGGCAGAGGATTGCTCCGAAGGGTGTTGAAGTTGAAAATCCGGCCTTTGATGTCACGCCTGCAAAATACATTACTGCAGTCATTACAGAAAAAGGTTGTTTTAAACCGGAATCGATCTGATGGATATCGCAAAAATAATTGTGCGGTATGGACGGATCGAATTTTCTTGACCCGGTTTCATTATTTTGTTATTTAGTAACGATTGTCGTTTTAAATCAATTCCTTGATTTAATATCAAAGCGCGAAAAAAGATGAAAAAAATCTTTCCCTTGCTGTTATTTGTCCTGTTTCTTGCAATTCCACATACTCAAGCGGTTGAGTCCGTTGTCCGCGCATCTATTCCAAAACAACAAAAAATAAAAATCCCTTTTCGTCCTGGAGAACGCCTTGTCTACGATGTCAATTACTTCAATGTTCCCGCAGGGACAGCCGTAATGGAGGTCGTTGAAAAAGGGACGATGAAAGGGCGGGATGTTTTTCATATTCTTTCGACAGTCCGTTCAAACAAAATGACCTCTCTTTTTTATCGCGTGCGGGACCGGATAGAAACGTTTATCGATGCCGAGGGTCTCTACTCACATTTTATCCGTATAAAACAACGGCAAGGCGGAAAAAAACGTGAAAAGATTATTGACTTTGATCAAGTCCAGCATCGCGCTGTCCAGATCAAAAAAAACAAACGAACAACCTACACAGTTCCGCCCAGGGTTCATGATTCCTTAAGTTCCCTTTATTATTTCAGGGCGCAACCATCGTTGGAGTCTGGGAAATCCGTCTTTATTGATGTTCACGAAAGTCGGAAAAATTGGGTTCTGGAGATTCAAGTGCTTGGAAGGGAAGAAGTGACAACGGCCCTTGGTACTTTTAAGGCGATCAAGGCCAAAGCCCTTGTTCACTATGAAGGTCTTTTCATGGATAAAGGAGATGTCACACTTTGGTTGACGGATGATGCGCAACGCATACCGGTTCTTATTCGGACGAAGATTAGAATCGGATCGATCAATATAGAATTGCGTTCAATGCAAGGCGTCTACAGGCTTTAATGGTTCGCACAAAACTTGATAGTATGGAGAAAAGCCCCGGTAATTTTTTAAAGACCGGGGCTTTCTATTTTTATGGAAACGAACTGTCCGATTTGTAAAAAAAAGGTAATGTGGAAAGGGAACAAGTATCGGCCCTTCTGCTCAGATCGGTGTCAACTGAGTGATTTAGGATACTGGGCCACGGAGGCCTATTGCATTCCAACGGATGAGGGAGGGGAAGTCGAAACCGATTCTACCCAATAAACCCTGTTATTAGTCCTTAATCGACATATCCGCCGGCGGTGCCTTCTTCATCCTCTCCGGTTAATGAACGGAAGAGGGCGTGAAACTCCTCTGTTGAGAGCGCCGGATTCCTCAGTCTTTCTACATCCTCGGGTAAAACCGGTATTTGCGCTTGAATATCAAACGCTGAATTGCCGATTGCGATGTAGTGTGCAAAAAAGCGAAATTCCGGCAACAGATGTGTGATGCCTTTGTTGTAAGTAAAAGCGAGATCAATGGCCAAACGGGCAATATCTGCGGGAACGTGTTTCCCGATGACAATGTTTTTCGGAGGGTCTCCTCCGCCCCTTTGAAAATACTGAATCATGATTCTTTTAATCGATGCATCACGCAATATTTTCTTGATTTTTTTTGCATCTTTCTTCCTGTTCCTGGCTAAAATCAGTTCGACCTTGATTTCTTCAGGGGATAAAACGGGGATGACTTCTTCTGCAATGAGTCCGGGCAAAGGAGTCTGTGGCGTGGTTTGATCTGCGAGCCCCGGCGAATTGAATAGAAATAGCAGGGGGAATAATGGGAGTGTGGCAAATAGTATGGACCTTAACCCTCTTTCTTTCAACATAACCTCCTTGTCAGGATCAATCAAAAAATATAACGAAACCGTTTCCGTCGGACGCTCTCGTTCATCTTGCCCTCTCATTTTATATTTGAACGTCAACGGGCAAGCGCGGGGATTATAGCAAAAGATCCGATATTTGAAAAGGAAGTGCTGAAGAACCAAAGGCATGTAACACAGCCCTGATTATTGACACCATTCGATGATTTCCATATAGTCATTTTCTGATTTAACCTGAGATTTTCTGTGAAATCTGAGATGAATATGCTTGGTTTTGAAAGAGTTGAAGCGGTTATTGCCGACATCAAAGCGGGGAAAATCATTATCTTGAGTGATGATGAAGATCGCGAAAATGAAGGCGACCTGGTGGTTGCCGCGGAGAAGGTCACCCCTGAGACCATCAACTTTATGGCAATGCATGGACGCGGTCTCATCTGTCTCACGCTCACAGAAAAACGAACGAAGGAACTCCAGCTCTCTCAGATGACCTCAGAAAACACGGCTTCTTTCGGGACGGCCTTTACAATTTCGATTGATGCCCGGGAAGGTGTTTCAACCGGTATTTCTGCGGGAGATCGTGCAAAAACTATTTTATCTGCTGTCGCTGCCGAAACCCGTCCTGAAGACCTGGTCAGACCCGGGCATATCTTCCCCATTATGGCGCAGAATGGCGGCATCCTGAGAAGGGCCGGCCAAACCGAAGGCTCAGTCGATCTTGCAAGAATGGCGGGCTTGGTTCCCGCCGGTGTGATCTGTGAAATCATGAATGAAGACGGCTCGATGGCACGGACCTCGGACTTGATTCTTTTCAGTGAAAAACATGGGTTGAACCGGGTGACGATCAAGGAATTAATCGCTTATCGAATGACCCGCGACTCCTTGGTTCACCGGGCCGCAGAAGCGAAAATGCCAACGCGGTACGGGGTTTTCAAGGCCATCGCCTACCAGAATGAAATCGATCATGAATGCCATGTGGCCTTGGTAAAAGGCGAGATTAAAAAGGACACGCCTGTTCTGGTTCGCGTTCACTCAGGGTGTGTCACGGGCGATATCTTCAGCTCCAACCGCTGCGATTGCGGAGATCAATTGGAGGCTGCAATGAACCAGATTAATCAGGAAAAATCGGGTGTATTGCTATACCTGAATCAGGAAGGGCGGGGCATTGGGTTGGTGAACAAGTTGAAGGCCTATGGCTTACAAGACCAGGGACGGGACACCGTTCAGGCGAATATCGACCTGGGGTTTAAGGATGATTTAAGAGACTACGGCATTGGCGCTCAGATTCTTGTCGATCTGGGGTTAAAGAAAATCCGTTTAATGACCAATAACCCAAGAAAAATTGTCGGTATTGATGGATATGGATTGGAAGTGGTTGAGCGGATTCCCATTGAAACGGTTCCTCACGAGAAAAATGTTCAGTACCTTCGAACTAAAAAGCAGAAGTTGGGACATTTGTTGGACAAGGTTTAGGCCCAAGTCTTCTTGCTACTCGAACGACTTACGGAAATGAGTATGATATAAATGCGCATTTGGACGGGGAAAACAGATGGGCTTGGTTTGCGGTTCGGGCTGATTGTCAGTGTGTTTAATCAACTGATTACAGAAGGCCTGTCTAGAGGTGCGCTAAATGTTTTGGAACAGAAAGGGACACAGCCGGAAGATATCGAGATGGCGAAGGTGCCGGGCGCTTTTGAGATTCCGGGTGTTGCACAACAGATGGGACAGCTTGGGCGCTTTGATGCGCTCATCTGCCTCGGCGCTGTGATTCAGGGGGAAACCCCTCATTTTCAATTTATTTCTGCGGAAGTGTCCCGGAGAATCGGGCAGCTTTCCCTTGATTTAAAGTTGCCAGTGATTTTTGGCATATTAACGACCGACACCGTGGAACAAGCCATCGCCAGATCGGGTGACAAGCAGAACAAGGGGGCTGAGGCCGCTTTGGCAGCCATTGAAATGGCCGCTCTTTATCGCGTCTTTAAGGACACACATCCATCGAAATAAAGAGAATCCATAGCGATAGGTTCAGATAAATGGGAACCAGAAGAAAAGGACGGGAGCGTGCATTACAGCTCCTTTTCCAGGTTGATTTTTCAGACAAGGCCTTGGAAGCAGAAAAGCGTGCAGGTTTTTGGGCAGACCGGAACGTGCTCCCGGAAGTGAAAAACTTTTCGGAATTATTGGTCTCTGGCGTCATTCGTCATCGGGAGGAAATTGATGGCCTGTTGAAAAAATATGCAACCAACTGGTCTCCTGAGCGATTGGCCATCGTCGACCGGAACATCTTGCGGTTTTCGATATTCGAAATTTTATATCTTGATGAAATTCCACCCAGCGTTACGATTAATGAAGCCATTGAAATTGCAAAAAAATTTGGCAATGAAAATTCCGGGGGGTTTGTGAACGGCATTCTTGACAAGATACAATGCGATTCCTTCGCCAGGGTCCTTTCTGAAGAAAAGCTGAACGTCTCTTAACAAAAATGCAACTCAATATCTTTTCCGGAAACCTTTTTAAACTGCGCACCGAGCTTCTTGTCGTCCCGTATTTTGAGGATGTTCGGCCTTTGGGGGGGCTTGCAGGAGAGATTGACTGGCTTTACAGCGGTGTTTTATCACGTGTGCTTTTGCAAAGACGGATTGTGGGCAAGATGGGGGAAAACCTGCTCTACGTCACCCGGGGGAAATTGCATACCCCCCTCACAATACTCGTTGGTTTTGGTCCTTTGTCTTCCTACGGCTATTCTCAATTTACTAAAAATGCCAAAATGATTCATCGCGTTTTAAAAGATTTAGGGGTCCATTCATGTGCGATTGAGTTGGATTCCCCAGCGCAATGCAAGCTGGATCCGGTCCGCCTGGCTGAATTGTTCCTAGAGGGCTGGGATGCGGGAAATCGAAGTAAAGTATCAGATTTGACCTTGATTACCAAGGCATATGAAAAAGCAAAAATGCTTCAGTACCAAATCAGGGATGGGAGTCTTCTCTCAGAAAAATCAATCCCAAAATCTAAAAGAAAACGAAAAGGAAAGAAAGACTTTTCCGGACTACTGAATTGAATTTGTTTTAAGGAGGATAGGACAGAAGGATGATAGATCGATACACGCGACCGGAGATGGGGGCCGTCTGGTCGCAAAAAAATAAATACGAGACCTGGTTGGAAGTCGAGGTGACGGCCTGCGAAGCCATGGTCCATTTTGGGGATATGCCCCAATCTGCTCTGGATGATATTCGTTCCAAGGCAGAAATCAACCCTGAACGTATTGACCTTCTCGAAGAAGAGGTCAAGCATGATGTGATCGCTTTTTTGACTTCTATCACAGAAAAGGTGGGTGAGTCAGGTCGTTTTCTCCATATGGGCATGACCTCTTCGGACCTGCTCGATACCTCTTTGGCGCTTCAATTGCGTCAAGCGGCAGATCTTTTGTTGACTGATCTCTCAGACCTTTTAGAAACGCTTCAAAAACAGGCGGAGCACTATCAGAAAACACTGATGATTGGCCGTTCTCATGGCATTCACGGGGAACCGACCACCTTTGGTCTCAAATTGGCCAGCTGGCACGATGAAATGAAACGGAACATGTTTCGCCTGCATGAAGCAAAAGAGATTATTTCCCATGGGAAAGTTTCTGGTGCGATGGGAACCTATGCACACATTTCTCCTGAGATTGAGTCCTATGTCTGCAAAAAACTAGGACTCAAAGCCGAACCGATTTCGAGCCAAATCGTACACCGGGACCGCCATGCTCAATATATGCAAACCCTCGCCTTAATTGCGTCGAGTCTTGAAAAATTTTCAATAGAAATTAGGCATCTTCAGCGCACAGAAGTGCTTGAAGTGGAAGAACCTTTTGAGTCGGGGCAGAAAGGTTCTTCGGCAATGCCGCACAAACGGAACCCGATTGCATCTGAAAATATTACCGGCCTTGCCCGGGTGATCCGATCCCATGCATCGGCGGCCCTCGAAAATGTTGCATTATGGCACGAGAGAGACATTAGCCACTCATCTGTTGAGCGCATCATTTTTCCAGACAGCACGATTCTCCTGGATTACATGCTCAATCGTTTCACAAAAATGATGGCGCGTCTTTTCGTTTATCCAGATCGAATGCGTCAAAATATGAATTTAACCGGAGGAACTCTTTATTCTCAAAAAGTATTGCTTCTCCTCGTCCGAAAGGGGATGGACCGGGAAGCGGCATACAAGATTGTTCAAACTGTTGCAATGGATGTCTTTGAAAAAGGAGGGTCTTTTAAGGATGCGCTTCTGACCCATTCCGATCTGTCACGTCTCGTCAGCAGTGACGAACTTGAAAGTTGTTTCAACCCGTGGGAATATTTGCAGCATGTTGAAATGAGTTATAAACGGACCTTTGGAGGAAGGAATCAAGCATGAATGCAAAAATATATATTTCCCCTAAAGAAGGGATACTCGATCCTCAGGGAAAGGCGGTAGAACATGCCCTTACAGTGCTCGGTTTCGAAGGTGTGAAAGGGGTTCGGATTGGAAAATATATGGAAATCAGTCTGACCCCCGGGCCTATTGATCAAATCAAAAAATCTGTTGAAGCAATGTGCGAAAAACTTCTTGCAAATACCGTCATCGAGTCTTACCGCTATGAACTGGACTCAGAGGATTCGACATCCGATTCGTAAAAACAAGCTCGTTATTTTCTCTGGTGACAATATTTGTCTTCTCAATAAGGAATCTCTTACAGCAGTTCCCTTATCATCTGCTTGGTTGAGTGCTAAAATGGCGGTTTTACAGGGTCCTCATTTTGCTACACGTAGGATCCAAAAACCCACAACGTTGTGGGTTGTCTCTTCTTCGAAGGAAATGGGACTGTGGAATCGATGTACGCTGAAAAACCGTATACACCCAGAGATGTTTGTCGAAGATTGAATCTTTCTTATCGGCAACTCGAATATTGGGTCTTGATCGGGGTGGTAAACCCCGTGTCGGAACAGCATGGTATGAAAATACGCAGGAAATTTAATGATGAAGACCTTCTTTTTCTAAAAGCGGTGAAGGCATTGACAGATGAAGGGTTTTTGGTCAGTCGGGCCGCTGAAAAAGTGAGAAAAGAAGGCATTTATCTTAGAGAAAAGGGCCGACTGGAGGTAGAATGATGATGACGGAATGTCCAAAATGCAAGACAATACAAACGATTGAGAGCGGTCATTTTGAAGAAAATAGAGAGATCGCCTGTATTGCCTGCCACGCCCGTCTTCGATTGAAACTCATTGCCGAGTTGATTGTTTCATCTACGCCTTCACTGACGTCGTCGCCAAGCAACACAGACTCTCGGGAACCAAAGATTAACCTCTCAGGCTATGAAACAACCTAAATTAACACCGACTCCACCTCTTTGAAGGCGACTGACGGCAGCGATAAAATTCTTGTCTGCATCGAAGGTGAAGCAACAAAAGAAGTGATTGGAGACCTTCTGCTTGCATCTCATTATGATGTCGTGAATGTGTCTTCCGGGAATGATGTTTTGACGATGGCCAAAGAACACAAACCGCATCTGGCCCTTCTTGATGTGGGGATGACGGACATTCACGCCACTGAAATTTCTACGCAGATCAAAGAGAACCCTTCCCTTTCTGACACAGTTGTTATCCTGGTGGGATCGATGCTGGAAAAGAATACAAAGTTCAGGCGCCAACCGCCATCCTTGTTCGGAGCGGATGATTACCTTGATCGCTACCATATTCAAAAAGAATTGCTCGACAAGGTAAATGCTCATCTCCGAATAGATAAGACTGAAATCGATAAAGGTGCAAACGGACATTCTCATGAGGCGCCCCCCGTACCGCCTACAGAAGAACAGGCGCTAGAGGGACAAGGTCTTCCGGAAGAGAATCTTGAAGATCCTCTCGAAGATGAAAAAGCGAAACGCCTAGCCCGTATTATTGTTTCTGACATTGCTCTGTACAATGAGAAAAAAGTTCAAGAAGGTCTGATAAGTGGACGATTTCATGAAATCCTTAGGCAAGAAATCGAAGAAGGACGCCAGCTTTTTCTATCACGCGTATCGGACAAGCTACGGGAACAAACCAATTATTATGAAGAAGAAATTAATCGTTTTGTTCAAGCAAAAAAAACCGAACCACAAAAAAAAATAGGTGATCCCGGTGATGATACTGCCGTATTGCCAATGACAGAGGGAAAGACAGAAGGTCATCAGCCAACATCTACAGAAGAAGAACCAGAAACAATTATTCCCTCAGAAATTGAAAAAGCGCAACGCCTGGCACGTATTATTGTCTCTGATATTGTCATCTATAATGAGAAAAAGGTTGAAGAAGGATTGAAAAATGGCACATTTTACAAGATTCTTCATGAGGAGATTGAAGAAGGAGAGCGGCTTTATAAGTTAAGAATTCCTCAGGAACTTCTTCAGGAAAAGAACTATTATAGAGAGGCCATTGATCGCTTTATTCAAAAAAAGAAGGCATTGTAAAATGACTTTTTTTTCTTGAAAAACGTCTGATTCCACACCACAAAAATAGAAACAAGATCTTTCTCCTCGACATCACCCGAAATTCTTTTTCCGTGACGCCATCTGTTTTATTGGATGCTATTTTGACTGCAAGTTCTCCGACAGGTCAAATCGGACCAGCCAGTAGTCAAAAATCCATGCGGCTTTTTTCAATTCATGCGCCCCCTCTTCTGTAGATGCGCGATTTAAGAAGAGATCGGTTTTCACAACCCCTGGAGAGAGGAGGTTGGCAGTCATTCCTGTTTGACGGTATTTACGAGACAAAGATTTTGTGAAGACCCGGACTGCTGCCTTGCTTGCGCCATAGGTCATCCCAATTACGGCATTGTTCACAAGAATGTCAATTCTTGTGAACCAGAGTTCCCTTAAAGAAACCATCCATTTGGGTACGTTATTTTCCGTGATTCAAACAAAAATGCCCCTCTCTGCACATAAAAAA
Source organism: Nitrospiria bacterium (assembly GCA_046756725.1). Classification (GTDB taxonomy): domain Bacteria; phylum Nitrospirota; class Nitrospiria; order SBBL01; family JAADHI01; genus JBHHWW01. Next base: position 17,239 of record JBHHWW010000014.1, read on the forward strand.
ACAGAGAGAGGCATTCATCATCGGTCTCCGAAATAGGGAGACGCCATTTGTGTATGACTCAAATTTTGATCAGTGTTTTTTTGCAACTTTCATAGAATTTGCGTGGCCACCCCCGTCTTTCGTCGAATCGACATCAACATGGGCACCAACTTCAATTTTTCCTTCTGTGTGTGTACTTGAATTGACGTGAAAAGAATGTTCTTTTCCGTGATCATCTTTGACGGTAACCATTGCCCCTTCGATTTTGACAACTTCGCCTTTTGTCACGTGGGCACCTGCATGGTCCCCACCTGAAAAACCTATCGTGGCGAAGCTGACAGAGAGCAACATGACCATAAAAAAAAGTGTTACTTTTTTCATTTGTTCTCCTCTTTTTTGAGGGTTGATAATGCGCCTCTAAACCTGGTTGGCGCCTGGAAAATTGATATTTAAACTATAGGTGATTTTGATTTGAAAAATCAACCAACCTGAATTTCCGATCCTGGACAGAAAACGAATGTCGAATTTTCTTACTTTTTCTTTTTTAGATCTGCAGTTTGGAGTTTTTTTGTAATTATCTGCCGCAATTCCATTCCCCATTGTCGCCCCGCCTGCATCGATTCTTGTGTGAGAATCGGCAATTTATTCAAGAGCTTTTGCCCGGCATTCGTTTTGTAAAAGCCGATGATGGACTTCATTTCTTCTACAGTAAAATGTTTGACATAAATCGTGATAATTTTTTGATTTAACTCCGCTGGATTAACGCTCGATGAAAAGTCGTCCCAAAACTGATTTGGAATGTCGGGCATGGCCTTCTTCTGTATTTGAATGATTTGCTTTGTGACCTGGGCACTGAGACCGCCGACACCTGATACTTCGAGCAATTCCTGCGCCAGTTTTTCCGGTTCTGCCGCATGAAGGGGATTTTGCCGTCCCTGAAGTAGAATGGGGAAAATGGATATAACAAAAATAACAAACAAACTTTTTTTCATGCAGTCCTCCATCAATTTTTGACGAGCATCATACGGAAAAAGGAAATCCAAGGCAAGCCACTGAATTTTTCTCCAAATGTGTTGAACAGTTCAAGGTCGCTCCTTTTGGACCCTGAACGTATGCTCATTCAAAGCCATTCGGGTATTGCGATTGCCAACGCCAGCTATCCGCACACATTTCATCAAGACCGATATCGGCAGACCAATCGAGTTCTTTCTTTGCCCTCAAGGGGTCGGCGAAACATTGGGCGATATCGCCAGGGCGGCGAGGGACAATCTGGTAAGGTATTTTTTTCCCAGAAGCCTTTTCAAATGCGGCAATCACTTCCAGAACACTGTATCCTCGGCCTGTTCCCAAGTTGTAGATGACCGCACCGGGACTTGATCCAAGTTTTTCAAGGGCTTTCAGGTGACCCATGGCCAGGTCGACCACATGAATGTAATCCCGGACACCGGTGCCATCCTCCGTTGGGTAATCATTACCAAAAACGGAAAGTCTGGAGAGTTTTCCAACGGCAACCTGTGAAATAAACGGAAGCAGATTATTTGGAATACCGTTCGGGTCTTCCCCGATTTGTCCGCTCCGATCTGCTCCGACTGGATTAAAGTATCGTAAAAGCGCAACGTTCAACTGTTTATCTGCGTGCTGCAGGTCTTTCAGTATTTCTTCAATCATGTGTTTCGAGCGGCCATAGGGATTGGTTGGAGAAAGAGGAAAATCTTCTTGAATGGGGACTTCCGCCGGATCGCCATAGACCGTAGCAGAAGAGCTGAAAACAATATTGTTCACCCGATACTTTTTCATGACTTCGCATAGAATAAGCGTCCCCGCAACATTATTCTGATAGTAACGCAAAGGAACTTCAACCGATTCTCCAACGGCTTTTAATCCTGCAAAGTGAATGACTGCATCAATCGAAGAGGCTTTGAAGACCGTCTCTAAAGCTTCCCTGTCAAGAATATCCACTTGATGAAACAGGAGTTTTTTTTTCGTCAGTGCTTGAACTCTGATAAGAGATTCTTCTTTGCTGTTGCTTAAATTATCAACAACAATCACCTCATGTCCTGCGTTTAAAAGAGTGATGCAGGTATGACTGCCAATATATCCCGCGCCGCCGGTGACCAATATCTTCATCAGAATCCCTTTCTCATCGAACCATTAATTCAAGGTCCCATTGGTTGAATTTCCCGACGTCTTGTCCGAGCAAGTCTCTAACTTCTAGTACCCAGTCTCCTTGCGTTGATTCACCCATCAGCGGTGACAAAGCCGGACTTGTCAGAGAATCGTAGGTTCTAATCAGGTTGTCTTGAGACCCGCCCGATTGCTGATGGAGGATGGCTCGCTGTCCTGAAGGAGAAACCAGTTCGACCTTCAGGTCGCCGATGTAAGTATGTGTTATGTCAATGCCGACTTTGACCCCTTCGACCGTTCCAGACAAAGCAATCTGGATTTGGCTGCTGACGCCCGCTGGATCGTTGTCAGGAATAGACAAGCCGGGCGTGGCGCTGTTGCGAACGACTTGGGTTACGGCCTCAAGGGACAGATCAATTGACCAGCGATCCAGTTGCCCCAGGTCCAGTCCGGCCAAATCAGCGATGTGCAGCCTCCAACTTCCCTGCGCTTCTTCTCCAATCAAGGCGGCCAGAGAGGGGACATCATCACTTCGGTACACTTTGAACAAGTTGTTTGTACTTCCTCCCATACGGCTATGGAGAATGACCCTGTTGCCCTGTGGAGAGATCAGGGTGACCAGAAGATCTCCAATGTAAGTATGTGTGATTTTGACTGAAACGCTGATTGTTTTGATACGACCTGACTCTGAAACGGTTAAGACACTTTCCACCCCGACCGTCTGTGCATCCGGGATAGAGAGATTCGGCATGGTCTCGACGTGGATATCCGAAGTAGAAGGTGGTGATGGCGGGGAGGGCGGTTCTGGCGGAGAAGGCAGGCTGAAATCGGCAACAATCCCTGACAGGGAGGCTCCGTTAGACCGTGCATCGGGGCCCATCCCGAACTTTGCGAAGGCCTGCCAGATGCCGTTTCGGGTGGTTTCATATTCTGCTTGCGTTAATAATCCGGCATCCCGCCGGTCGTCGAGGGCGGAGAGGATGCCATCGCGTGCGTCGAGAAAGCCTGGATTTGCCGGCGTGAGTTTCAGCGCATCGACCACCAATTGCACCCCGAGAACGGCTCCAATGTTCCGGTTCATTTCAAGCAATG
>JBHHWW010000015.1:0-20224 GCA_046756725.1 Nitrospiria bacterium
TCATGGATAATGACGGAATCATCATATTCATCTGTATCTCCATTCGATCCGCCGCCGCCTAAAATTGAAATGGCCGAAAGCTCGCTGTCAAAAGAAGTGCCATCCTCACTCCCTCGTTCCCAATAAGCGGTCAACAAAGGGGGGATGCAATCGGTCAGAGGAGGCGGACAGGGACCGGAATTCTGGACAAATTCACTGGCTGAGGAGAGGGCGTCCAGGATGTTAAATGCTCCGCCGATGCCGCTGGAAACCGTGACGAGAATATTGTTTTGCGCATTAAAGGGTTGCGCCTGAGAAAGACTGTCATCCATGGAAGAAGATCGAAAGGCCAGAAGGGCCTGGTCAAAAGGATTGCTCTGAACGGTAATTTTTGTGTCGCTGGCAGGATCGGTTTTGCTGATGATCCGAAGATAAATCCCCCCGCGCTGGGCACTGTTGTTTGCGGTAAGGGTATAATTTCCAAGTCCATCCGTTGCGCCAGTCGCTATGGGTTTAAAGCCATCAATCGCGACCAATTCGAGCACGGTATTCCGAACGGGCTTTGGATCAATTGTGCCGGTAAATCCATCCTGATTAAAGACCTTGTCTTCATAAGAAACCTTCCCTGAAAGAATGATGTTGGCGGCTCCCTGATTTGTGCTGACGACACCGACCGTGGCGCTTGCCGTCATGGAATTTCCAGCGGAAGTCCCGGAAGTTGCAGTCACTTGGGCGATGCCGACCTTAATTCCTCTGGCGAAACCATTTGAATCAATGATGAGAACGGAAGGGTCATCCGAATGCCAGGTAAACACGGCTTCTTTCAAAACTTCGCCAGAAGACAAAACCTGTTCGGCAGAAAACTGGAAAGCCCCCCCCCCCACAGTGAGATTCACAATGCTTGGCGTAATATTGACTTTGTTATCACCTGTCGTCGTCTGGTTCTTTTTACTGCCACATGAGGTCAAGATTAGGCTCAATCCGAGTAAACCCCCGATTAAAACCAATGCCGCACTATTTAATACAAACCAATTATTTTTCATCTGAATTCCAGAACCGTCCCTTGATTCCCTTTATGTCTGATGGGCTTGCGAGGCTGTACGCCCTGTGACTCCGCCTTGTTTAGAATCAACTGCGCCCGCTGCTGAAAGACCTCTCCTCCCGCTTCAAGCCGAACCACGGCCTTTCCGGTGATGGTGTAAGAAACGTCCTTTTCTCCAAGCACAATGACGCTGATTTTCTTCGTTTCCCCTTCTTCGATCGCACCTTCCCATTTTTCCGGATTACCCACCGGCGCCAATCCCGGAGGGAGGTCGATTGAAAGAGAGACTTGGTTTGTATCGGTATTTGCATGAGCCGACAGGGTAATTCGCAATTCATCATTGGAGAGCACTTCCTCAGTGAGCATTAAATCAATGGGTAGACGGAGCTTCATCGTCTCACCTGGAGGAGGGGTGCAGCCGACAAGGAACAATAAAAATATAACTGGAAAGAAAGCCGTATTGATTTTCAAAAACTGACCTGTAAAATTTTCAGAGAAAAAGCGAAACGAAGGCAAATGGCTGCCTTCGGAATTTAGTTTACCATATTCGGCGGAGGCCTTTTATCAAAGAAAGCCCTGAGGTTTTCGTAGACCATAGATCCCATTTTGATTCTTGTTGCTGTGGAGGCAGATCCGATATGGGGAAGCGTGACGACATTTCGCATTTGAAGCAGTTGCGGAGAAATCGCCGGTTCCTCTTCAAAAACGTCCAACCCCGCACCGGCAATCTGCTTATTTTGCAGGGCACAAATCAAGGCTTGTTCGTCCACAATCGGCCCGCGCGCTGTATTGATCAAAAAGGCGCTTGGTTTCATGCGTTTCAATACCTCGGCATCAATCATGTGACGTGATGCATCATTCAAGGGAAGGTGGAGGGAGAGAAAGTCCGAGGTTTCTAAAAGTTTCGAAAGAGGAAGATAGTGGGCTCCCAGATCCTTCTCTCTTTGCAGAGAGAACCGGTTTCGATTGAAGTATTGAATCTGCATCGAAAAGCCGGTGGCACGGCGGGCAACGGCCTGCCCGATCCGGCCCATCCCGATAATGCCGAGTTTCTTTCCATAGACATCTGTGCCGAGCAGTTCGGTCGGCGCCCAGCCCTTCCATTTTCGGGAGCGAACGAGCGTATCTGCTTCCGGAATGCGTCTGGCAATCGCCATCAAAAGCGCCCAGCACAGGTCAGCCGTTGTCTCCGTCAGCACACCCGGTGTATTTGTGACAGGGATACTTCGCTCGCTTGCGGCTTTAATGTCTATATTATTATATCCCACTGCGTAATTCGAAATGATCTTTAAATGAGGCGCAGATTGAATGACATGATAGTCGATGCTGTCACTCAACATGGAAATCATCCCGTCCGCAGTTCGGAGCCCTTCTATGAGACCGGTTTTGGAGAGGGGATGATTTGACAAATCACAACGTAGATCAAAAACTGCATCAAGTTCCGCCATTACCTGCTTCGGAAGCACGCGCGTTAAAAAAATAATCGGCCGTGTCATTTATGTTCTCCTTTTTCCCCTACCCTGGATTGACGATTGTGTGAGATTTTTGAAATTATCTCTTCCTGGCGCATAAAATGTCAAAACATCGACTTTAAATTCTTTCTTGACATAAAAAAGCCTCTCCCGTAAATTCATTTTACGTATAAAATCCCGCACATCATCCGTTTTTTTTAAAACCTGGAAGCCCATGGCAAACTTACGAATTTATCTGAAAGAAGAATTTCGCTGGAGCTATACGCTTCTTGACAGGGAAATCGAGATCGGTCGCAGTCGGGAGAGTCATATTGTTCTTCCTCACCCGGAAGTTTCCCGTCATCATGCGCTGATCATAAAAGAAGGAAAACAGTTTATCGCGATTGATCGGAGTGAAAACGGACTGGACATCAACCACAATTTCACATCGAAGACGGTGCTCAATCAAGGAGACGTTCTCCACATCGGCGCTTTTCGACTTGTGTTCGAGGCGGAAGACGCAGGCGATATGCTTTCTGATACGATGACCTGGGAATCGACCGTCGATCTTGCCCTTTCTAAACGTCCGAAAGAGTCTGACCGGAAGTACGAGCTGGTTGTCACCTCCGGACCCGATGAGGGGAAGCGAATCCCGCTTCGGAAGGGACTCATCCGGGTGGGGAGAAGTGTCCGGGCGGATTTTGTTTTATCAGACAAGACCATTTCAAATCTCCATCTGGAAATTGAAACCAGCGCTTCAGGCCCCAATATTCGGGATATGGGGAGCACCAATGGCACCTGCGTCAATGGGCAGAAGATTCAAAGTCTGATTCTTGACCTCGGTTCAGAAATTCAGATCGGAGAAACAATACTCAAGATTTTCCTCGAAGAAGGGACTCTTCCAGTCCCTTCATTTCCTCGAAGGCTCATTGGACAAAGTCCAAAAATAGAAGAAATATACCGCTTGATTAAAAAGGGAAGCAAAGGGGATATTGCAATTTTAATTCAAGGAGAGACGGGCACAGGGAAAGAGCTCGTCGCCCAGGAGATTCATCGTTTAAGCCGCCGTCAGGAAGGTCCTTTTATTACCGTTGATTGCAGCGCCATTCCAAGAGACCTCATTGAATCAGAACTATTCGGACACGAAAAGGGCTCTTTTACCGGCGCGACAGCACAGAGAAGAGGGGCCTTTGAGTTGGCGGATGGAGGGACTATTTTCCTGGATGAAGTCGGTGAATTGCCCCTCGATTTACAGCCCAAGCTTCTCCGGGTACTGGAAGAAAAACAATACAAACGAATTGGAGGAAGCGAGCGTTTCATATCCGATTTCCGGATTATTACCGCAACAAACCGCTGGCTGGATCAGGAAGTTCTGCAAGGCAACTTCAGGCAGGACCTTTTTTTCAGGCTCTATATTTTCCCTATTTTTATTCCGACGCTTCGGGAGCGTCGAGCAGATATTCCTCTCCTGGTTGAACATTTTTTAAAAGGGAAATGGGTGACGCTTCCCCAGGAAGTCCTCGACCTTTTAATGGTGCATCCATGGCCGGGAAATGTGAGGGAACTCCGAAATGTGATGGAACGTGCAGTGGTCATGATGGAAGGGACGACATTGAAAGCAGAAGATCTTCTTTTCCTCAGTAGCGAAGGGAAAGGAAGTCCACCCATGTTCCGAGGAAAAAATGAGCATCTTCAAGAAGCTGGTTCCCTTGAAGAGATCGAAGAGCAGGTGATCAAGCGGACGCTTGAGGAACACGGAGGGGACAAAAAGGCAGTGGCGCGTATTCTGGGAATTGCGCTTTCCACACTGTACGAAAAATTAAGACGGTATAAAATGGGAGAATAAAAGATGCCTCAAAAAATCGATGTCGTGCAAACCATGCCGACAATCCCGGACCTTGTGTGGACATTGACTTTTTTCATGATCCGCTTGACGTGATCTTTGACAGTGTGGACACCAATGCCAAGAACGGCAGAAATTTCTTTGTTTGTCAGTCCTTGACGGACATAATTGAGCACGTTTTTTTCTCTTGGCGTAAATGCGTAATAAAAGGATGCCCGGGATGGCGTTTTTTTTTCAGAAATTTTGTTATCAACGAGGACGAGCACCATCTGTTCCCCGTGATGGCTCCCCTCCAGCAAAAAACCCCGACAGAGTATCGTTTTTTCCCGGAAACTAAAAAAATTCTCCGGCATTGATTCAGTTTGATTCCATCTCTGAGCTTTCGCTTTTTCAATGACGGACAGTCGCAACTGCTTAAGCATTTGAAATAGACGAAAGCAGTCCTCCTTTTCTTTTAAAGTCTCAAATGATGTCTCATTTTTTTTCTCAAGAAGTTTTTCCAAATCCCTTCCATTCCCTCCGACAAACAGAATCTCATCGTTTTCTCCAATAACAATCACGCCTGGAGTATCATCATTTATAAGGGATTGATGGCTTTTGAGCCGATCAGGCGGGTCATGGCTGAGTGTTTCCTGTGAAAAACCAACTGGCGGTGAATTATTGACTCGTAGCATCTGTTCCAACCCAGGTGTTTTTCTGAGTGTTTCTAGCTGCATAGACCATAATTCCTTTCATCAAAATGACAATCTTTAGTTCATCTCGGATGGGGACCACTAACCTGGGACCTCATGGGCAATGATTCACAAGCCCATAAGGTCATCTACTTTAACATCTGGTATTGGCTACAGGTATTTTTCAGATGACCAATTTTTTCTTTTAGGGAACCGAATTCTGACGATAGATGTTTCCTGCTCTCTGGTTCTGTATTGTCAAGAATATCATCAATAATGTTCAGTAAACCATGTACCCATGACGGATTCAGCAACAGGTTAAATTCCAACATTCCCGCTTCTCGTTTGAGATCATCTAATTTCAGACAAGCCTCTTTTTTTGTGAGATCAATATTTTGTAAGCGTTCACACAAGCGACGTCTGTAGGAAACAGGACATTCCTTCCATTCTCCAACACGGCGTAAAAGTTCTGATTTACCGTCGTGAAGGTAGCCAAGAATGATCTTTTCGTAGTCAGCACTTTTTCCCGGTTCCTGGCTACGACCATCAATCAAAGTATTCCAGTCATTGAATTTTGTGCGAAGTTCTTCGGATGTCATTTTCTATCGCCCTCCCCTGGCTTTTTCCGTTGTTTGTTTTCCCCAGTTATTTTGCGGTTCAACTTCTGATCACTCATCTCTCCAAATAAGTGTTTAATACAATAAGTATGCCATTCATTGATTGAGATAAAACCACATAAATCCAGACATCTTTAAAAGATAATATCTTTCTCTTTATTTGATTCCTGGAATTTTTTCTGAAAATCAAATTTAACGATAAACGGGTTATTTTTCATAAAAAATACGACCTGTAAGCTTATCTTAATATTTTAAGTATAAAATGAATTTTAGACCAAAAACATCAAAAAATAATACGTCAAAAAAATTTAACAGAAGGAATTGAAGGAAATAGCCTCAGTATTTTTACTAGATAAGAATCCTTATAAAGAAAGTCTATTTACTTTTTTACAACAGTCCGGCTGTTTTTTTACAACTGGATATAAACAGGTGTCTTCCTGGTGTCCATTGAAAAAGGGAGGCAAGATTGGACATCCTCATTTTATCTATGGATGATCAAACTGCTTGGTTTGGCTCGTAAATAAATGTCAAAAAAACTCGATCTTAATCAATTCGGCTGGCATAACACACAAGAAGCCCTCTCGTCATTGAGTGGATTTTCCCTGGTTATTTATGACCCAACACTAGAAAAACCTTGTACATCTCACAGCCAGGAGAGCAATATCTGCCAACTTGTTCATGAAGTCGGAAGTGAACCCCTCTGCCAGCAAATGCTAAAAGAAAATGTTGCGCTTGCAATCGATTCACAGGAGATTCTGTTTTTTAAATGCCAGGCCAACCTGACCTATTTTGTAATTCCGATTCGTCTTTTAAACGGAATTGACTATGCGGTCGTTGGAGGAAAAGCCTTTTTCTCAGAGGGTCAGGCGAAAGAGTCCGACCCTCAGAGCAAAAAGGAGACCCTCTCAAATGTTTCTTCTGAAGGGCTTTCTGCAGTCAACCTGACAGGCCGAACTGTCACAAAGGAAGATTTCGGTAAAATGGCAGGAAATCTAAAAATCATTATTTCCAATCTTCTTGAAGACATCTACCGACGGGTACACTACCAAACGAAGAGCGCACATCTAAATATCCTGACTGATGTTGCAAATCAATTCAGGAAAAATCCGGATCAGACGATTCATTACGCAACGCTTTTAAATACCCTTGGCATTCTTTTTGACTTTAAAAGCGCCTGTATTTTTCAGCAAAACAATCATGAAGGACAGGGACAATCTCTCGCTGTTTTTGGAGAAAATCAAACACTTTTAGACCGTCATGATCTCCTTCTGAATGATCTTTTTGAAAAAGGAAGAGAATCTGAGGGCGTTGTATTTATCAGTGAGATAGAACATTTAACACATGCGAATCTTCCCATTGGAACAGAAAGCTGCATCCTGATCTCACTTGTAAAAAATGATCGGACACGAACAACATTGGCCATTCTAAATACCCTGTTGATCGAAGATGATATCAAAAATATCACCTCTTTTTGCCAACAATTTGGTTCCATTCTTGAGAATATTACACTGCAAGACCGTCTTTCAGAACAAATAAAGACGATTCAATCACTTTCAGACCTGACAACTTTTGATGCTGAACTGAGCAAGGACACGCTTTACAGCAATCTAATCAGTCAAACTGCGGACATCCTCGGAGCAGAGCAGGGGTCCATCATGATGATTGATACAGAAAAAAACGAGCTGTCAGTGAAGGCGATGAAAGGGGTCCATTCTGCCTTATACCCCTTGTTCAATAAAAAGCCCGGTGACGGCATTGTCGGACAGGTCTATCAAACAGGGCGCCCTCTTTTGGTTGAAGATCTCAATGCAGAAACGCAGCTTCAGCAACATCCCAGGCCACGCTATAAAACAACTTCCTTCGTGAGTATCCCTCTGAAAAAACAGGGGCGGACCTTTGGTGTCATAAGTTTTTCCGATAAAATAAACGGAGAAACTTTCACAGAAGCAGATCTTCTCCTCCTGCAGGCAACCGGTGGTTACATCAGCATGATCATACAACAAGGCAACCTCTATACAGAGACAGAAGAACTCAAACAAATTTCAATAACAGATCCGCTGACAGGACTCTTAAATAGGCGTTATTTTCAAAGTCGTTTAACCGAAGAACTTGAGAGGACCGTTCGCTACGGCCTTCCGACCTGTCTTATCCTGCTGGATATTGATGATTTTAAGAAAATAAACGATACCTACGGTCATGCCACCGGAGATTATGTACTGAAACACATCTCCCGGATTCTGGGTGAAACCATACGAACCATTGATGTCGCATCCCGTTACGGAGGCGATGAATTTACGGTTATTCTGCCCAACACCAGTAAAGGAGATGCTGAAATCATTGGGACCCGTATCTGCGAATCTGTCGCGAGTGACCCTTTTCAGATGAATGGTCAAGGGCGGCGCAACTTGACAGTCAGCGCCGGATTGGCCAGTTTTCCAGAGGATGCCGAAACATTTGAAGAATTGGTCCGAAATACAGACAAAGCCCTCTATCAGGCAAAACGTCTCGGAAAAAACAGAGTCTGTAAATACAGGATGATTGAACCTTAAATGACTACAGGGAAGACAAACCGTTTTTGCCTAAGGAAGCAAGAGCTCTCCCTCTTCAAAGAGGGCGGCCGCAAAAGACATAATGTTAAAAGAGATCAGGTCATTGATCTGCTCCCCGACACCGATACAGGACACCGGGGTCGACAGGCGTTGCATCATCGGGACAATCATCCCGCCTTTTCCTGTGCCATCCACCTTCGTTAAAATAATTTCGTTCAGACCAATGGCATTCTGAAAATGTTCCCCTTGAGAAAGGGCGTTCTGACCTGTTGTGGCATCCACCACAAGCACCTTTTTGTGAGGTGCATCCGGCATCTGTTTTGAGATGACCCGGATCATCTTCTTCAGCTCTTCCATCAGGTTGTGCTGGGTCTGAAGACGGCCTGCCGTATCGATGAGAAGATGGTCAACCTTTCGGGACAAGGCAGCGCTGACGGCATCAAACACAACGGCCGATGGATCCGCATTGGGTTGATCGTGAGAAATCACTTCGGCCCCTGCCCGTTTAGCCCAGATCGAAAGCTGTCCTCCAGCCCCTGCCCGAAAAGTATCGGCCGCAGCAAGCAAAACAGACTTTCCTTCAGATTTCAATTGATAGGCCCGCTTCCCGATTGTGGTTGTTTTTCCGACGCCGTTGACGCCGACAAAAATCGACACAAATGGAACAGAATCGACCTGATCACCCGGAGGCACTTCTTCCAAAATATCAGTTATGGAAGACTTTAAGCGTTCTTTCAATGAAGCCAAATCAGAGACTTCTTTCCGGTCTATCGATTCTTTGAGATCGCTGATCAGCCGATCCGTCACTGCAACACCCAGATCCGCTCCGATCAGAAGGCCTTCAAGTTGGTCCAAAACGTCAGAATCCACTTTCTTTCCACCCGGAAAAAGCGACCCCAAGCCTTTGCTCAGAGAACGACGTGTCTTCTCAAATCCCAAGCCGAATTTCTTCAAAAAACCATCAGACATCTTATTTATCCTTTCGATGAGTCTTTTAATCGCTTGAATAAAAAACGCTCTCGCCGCTGCATCTTCACAGCCTCACCATCTGAGCGTTCGTGGTCGTAACCCAGGAGATGGAGAATCCCATGAATCAGTAATATGAGCAACTGATCTTCCATCTTACGTCGATAAAAACAGGCTTCTTTTTCAACCATTTCAAGCGATATCATCACATCTCCCATGAACATGGGGTGCAGATCCGCCCCGACGCCTTCCAGCATCGGAAATGCAAGGACATCTGTTGCCTGATCTTTCTCTCGATAATCTCTGTTATATATCCTGATCTGCCGGTTATTGACAAAAACCAGTCCCATTTCGGCTTTATCCATTTTCTGGAACAGCAAGACCCGGCGTGTCCATTGGAGCAGTTTTTCCTTCTTGATCGGGTATTTTCTTTGTTTGTTTAAAATAGAGATCTGCATTGGAAAACTATCTGTCCTTCGTATCTTTCCGTCCTTCTTTTTGTTCATGTTCTTCGTAGGCCTTAACAATTTTTTTAACCAGGGGATGCCGAACAATATCTTTTTCGGTAAAATAGGAAAATTGAATTCCAGAAATATCGTTTAAAATTTTTTGAATCTCAATCAATCCGGAAACCTGATCTTCCGGAAGATCCACTTGGGTCACATCTCCTGTAATCACCGCCTTCGCCTGTGAACCAAGACGGGTTAGAAACATTTTCATTTGCTCGGAAGTGGCATTCTGCGCTTCATCGAGAACAATAAAAGAATGATTGAGTGTCCGACCCCGCATAAAGGCAAGGGGAGCAATTTCAATGTCACCCCTCTCCAAAAGGCGATCTGCATGATCCACAGACATCATGTCGTAGAGCGCATCATAGAGCGGCCGGAGATAGGGGTTGATCTTTTCGGTGAGATCTCCCGGGAGAAAACCAAGTCGCTCCCCCGCTTCAACCGCAGGCCGTGCCAGGATAATTCTTTCTACCTCCCTGTTTTGAAACGCCGAAACAGCCATCGCCATTGCCAAATAGGTTTTCCCTGTCCCGGCCGGACCGATTCCAACAGAGATATCAAACTGCCTAATGTTTTCAATATAATCCTTTTGCGCCGATGTTTTCGGCTTAATTGCTTGGTTTTTTCCGGAGAGATAAATCACGCTAGAGTTTGTTTTTTGATGAGGCACTTCCGGAGCTTTACTTTTGGATGAAACTTCAGATGCAACTTTTGATTTGACTTCAGACTCATGACCATCCTTATCTCTGTATACAGTTTGAATTGCAAACCGCACATCTTCCAGACTGACGGGACGACCTTCATCTAACAAATGGATCAGATCAGAGAGAACCTGTGCCGCCATCCTGACACGTTCCCGTATTCCCTCCAAGACGATTTCCTCCCCTCGCGCCCGGATCTTTATCTGGAAGGTTTCTTCCAGCATTTTAATGTGGCAATCGTAACTTCCAAAAAGGGAAAGCACATCCGTTCCCTCGGTCAGCGATATTTTCCTGTAAAATGGCGGCACTATTGAAATAATACTTCTCCCCCTTTTCTCCGCTCAGGCTGGAGTCTCCCAACTTGCAGGCTGTCAACAATTTTTTGATGTGCAGAGGAAAAAGCAAACGCGGGTAAAGAAGTTTTGGAAATCCACTGTAACTGAGAAGCCGCTTCTACCCGTTTTTTCATATGACGGGTGAAAACATGAAGCGTCATTTTAAAATGCGTAAAAGCATGCTCTATTTCCATCCACGGTTCCCATTTTCGAAGGGTTAAATTTTCTTCTTCTCTTAAAAGCAGTCCCAGTGTCTTTTTTTTGCGCGATTCCGTCAGAAGGGGATCATGACTTCCGGCTCGCCCACCTGGAAATTCCCACAACCCGCCAAGAAGACCTTTAAAAGGTCTTTGTCGGATCAAAACTTCTTCCCGGTAGAGAATTACGCCGACAACATAGTCAAAATGTGGGTTTTTTTTTCTCTTTCTCCGGATCGGAAGTGTCTCCTGAATACCTTGCTGACGGGCACAACAGGCTTTTATGACAGGACAGATCTTGCATTTCGGGCGCGCAGGGGTACAAATGGTTGCACCAAGATCCATAATCGCCTGTAAATAATGGTCTGTTTCACATTTCGGAAGGAGTTCTCTTGAACAATTCCAGAGCCAGGTTTCGACATCCTTTTCATGGGGTTCTTTTTTTATCGCAAAGAAACGGCAGAGAACCCGTCGAACATTGCCATCTAATATGGGATGACGTTGTCCAAATGCAATGGTCAGAATGGCCCCTGCGGTGGAGCGGCCAATTCCCGGAAGTGCATAAACCGCTTCAAACAGAACAGGGAAAGTGCCTTCGAATTGATCCATTAAGACTCTTGCTGCCCGATGGAGGTGTCGGGCACGGGCGTAATAACCGAGTCCCTGCCATTGATTCAAAACCTGGTCGAGCGGCGCACTTGCCAGGGCTTGAATGGTCGGGAAAGCAGAAAGAAATCGCTTATAATAAGACAAGACAGTGGAGACCTGGGTCTGCTGAAGCATTATTTCCGAAACCCAGACGGCATAGGGGTCCTTCGTTTGTCTCCAGGGAAGATCTCGACCCGCATGATGATACCACTGCAAAAGGGGAAGCGTGAATTGCGACTGGTTGTCATATTTTTCAGTCACTCTCCAGTTTCTTTCCCAGCTTGAACCTGATGTTCATGAATCTGACGTTTCAAATCAAGGATTTTATGCTCCAGGATTCTGAACCTTTCGGCAATCGGATCAGGAAGGTTCGTATGATCTAGGTCTCCTTCTTCTTTTCGGCGGTTGATAATTTTTCCCGGAATACCAACAACCGTGGTATGGTCCGGAACGGACCGAAGAACCACAGAATTGGCTCCAACCCGGACGTGGTCGCCCAAAGCAATGGCACCGAGGACCTTCGCACCCGCCCCGACAATCACATGATTGCCTAAGGTTGGATGCCGCTTCCCCGGTTCTGTGCCTGTTCCACCCAAGGTTACCCCCTGGTAAAGGGTCACACACTCTCCAATCTCCGTTGTTTCTCCAATCACGACGCCCATTCCATGGTCTATGAAAAACCCGTGTCCAATAACCGCCGCCGGATGAATTTCAATGCCGGTTGCGAAACGGGCAAAGTGAGAAATGAGACGAGGTAAAACTGGAATATCCATACCAAGTAAAAAATGGGCCAGGCGATGAAGTAGAACGGCGTGAAGCCCGGCATAGGTCAGCAGGATTTCTAATAGACTCCTTGCGGCAGGATCTCTGTCTCTAGCCGCCTTGATGTCCTCTTTAATTTCCCGGAACATGTCGCGGCTGAAATGGGGGTTTTGATGACGTAATCATGCAGACGGCCTGAGCTGCAATTCCTTCACCACGCCCGATAAAACCAATTTGTTCATTCGTTGTCCCTTTCACATTGACACACTCGGGACTAATGGCAAGGGCCTTACTGATGTTTTTTTTCATTTCTTCAACAAAGGGAAAAATCCTGGGCGCTTCGGCAATCACAACGCTGTCGCAGTTAACGGGTCTATATCCTTTCCCGGAAAGGATCTGAAGCACCTCTTCCAGGAGAATCAAACTGGAAATGCCTTCCCAGCGGGCATCTCCCGCCCGAAAATGCCGACCGATATCGCCCTCTCCCGCAGCTCCAAGAAGTGCATCGCAAATCGCATGAAGCAGAACATCAGCGTCGGAATGACCTTTCAGTCCTTTTTCGTAGCGGATCTTCACACCACCCAGAATGCAGTCATATCCCTTCTCCAACCGATGAACGTCATATCCGATGCCAATTCTATCCATCGATCAAGGCTATTTTTCTATCAACTTTATTCCTCAATCAACTTTATTCCTCAATCAACTTTTTTGTCGGCGCTGTTTTTCGAAATCCCTTTATCACGAAGAAATGCATTGGCCAATTTGAGATCTGAAGCCGTCGTGATTTTGATATTTTCCTGAGGGCCTTCTACGCAGTGGATCGGAATACCTAGACGCTCCACCAGCATGGCCTCATCCGTTGCGTCGAAACGATCTTCAACACCCTTTTGGCAAGCGCTTGAGAGAATCGACAAGCGAAATCCTTGGGGGGTCTGCATCGACCAGATGGTGTCTCTTGGGAGACTCCTCTGAATCGTTCCATCCTCAAACACCTCTTTCAAAGAATCAGTCACACGACGGGATGCCACAGCGGCGCCTGTTTTTTCAACCATTTGAACAATTTCTTTAATCAAAGATGCCGTTGCTAAAGGACGGACCCCGTCATGAACAAGGACAATATCGGCCGGATGGCCTTTCTTGTCGATGACCTCAACCGCTGCTGAGACAGAATCCTGCCGTCGGACACCTCCCGAAATCACTTTCGTAACTTTTGTGAGACGCAGCCTTGAAATCAACGTGCTGGAAGAAGCCAGATCTTCTCTTGGAACCACACAGATGATCTCATTAATCACGGGTGATTGTTGAAAAAGGTTCAGGGTGTGAATGAATATGGGCGTCCCAGCCAATTCCAGAAACTGTTTTCTGATCTTCCCCCCGAACCGGATGCCGCTTCCCGCCGCAGGGATAATCGCATAAACATATGGATTCGGCTTTTCTGAATCGTTCCTTTTCGCTTTCAATTGCTTCTGACGACTGGAACCGGCGCTGGGTTTGCTGCTTCACGCACGCGGCTGAAAATCATCCGACCCGCAGGTGTCTGAAGAACGCTGGTCACGCTGATTTCGACTGTTTTTCCAATAAATTTGCGGGCCTCGTCGATGACAATCATGGTTCCATCATCCAGATAGGCAATCCCTTGTCCAAGTTCCTTCCCTTCTTTCAGGACGAAAACACGCATTGCCTCTCCCGGGAGGACAACTGGCTTTAATGCGTTACAAAGCTGATTGATATTCAAAACCCGCACGCCTTGTAATTCCGAAACTTTGTTAAGATTCATATCGTTCGTCACAACTTTACCGGAAATCTCTTTTCCAAGGGCAACCAGTTTTGAATCCACTTCACGAATGGAAGGGAAGTCGTTATCAACGATACGGACCTCCAGGTCCGGCATTTTCTGTAATCGCTGCAAGACATCCAGCCCCCGCCTTCCCCTCGCCCGCTTCATCGAATCGGAAGAATCGGCAATGTGCTGAAGTTCCTGAAGAATAAATTGAGGAATCACAAAGGCCCCTTCGATAAAACCTGTTTCACACAAGTCCGCAATTCTTCCATCAATGATGACGCTGGTATCCAGAATTTTTAATGTCTCGCTTCGACTTCCATCTTTCTGTCCACTGAAGATGCTTCTATCCTGCTCAATCTTCAATCCGAGAATCGCCCCGAGATAACCAAAAATAAGGAGTGATCCTGTTTTCATTATGAGGAGCAGAATTGAACCTGCGGGAAAAAGCGGTTCAGCCGCCAACTGAAGCATGCCTCCTGCAAGCATCCCGAAAGTCAGTCCGCTGAAACCCCAAAAAAGTTTTTTAACACCTTCTTTCCCCACAAACGTGAGAAGACCCACCATGACTGCCCCAACCACAAGACCGACGCCCATGCCGATGAAAGGATTTGTTGTTTCCATTGAATGCAACGCAATTGAGTATCCTGAATAAGCACTGCATAAGATAAAGAACAAATGAATCAAATAATTTATTCCCATTTTTAAACCTCTTCGTATAATACTGCTTTAAAGATAAAATAACCTGAGTTATTTCAATATAAATAGGTGAATAAAGATTCTCAGGGTGATCACTTACAATCATTTTTATTCCAATCATTTCGACAGAATCACCGGGAGTAATAGAATAAAAAAACGGAAAAGACGAGGGGTCTTTTTCCGTTCCCATCATGCCCCGGCATGAAATTCTTTCTTCCAATATAAGCAGTTCGATATTATACTATAGCTTTTTAAAACTTGTAAAGTTGCGGGAATACAGGAAAAACGGATTCAGAATGAACGCAAAAAGTGATGACAAGGACTTGCTCAAAAAATCCCGCTCGTATATATGGCATCCCTTTACCCAGATGCAGGAATGGGAACAAGAAGTCCCAACCATCATTGTCGAGGGAAAAGGAAGCATGTTGGTGGACCTCGAAGGGACTCAGTATATCGATGGATTTTCCTCGATTTGGGTTAACATTCATGGGCACCGGCATCCGGCCATTGACCAGGCCCTGGTCGATCAAATCAAAAAAATCTCCCATACGACCCTCCTCGGCCTGACCAACCTTCCCGCGATTGAATTGGCAGAAAAGTTACTCAAAATTGCCCCTAGAGGAGATTTCCCCAAAGAAAGGATGACCAAAGTCTTCTACTCGGACGACGGCTCAACAGCCGTTGAAATTGCCCTGAAAATCGCCTTCGGCTTCTGGAAAAACAGCGGCCATCAGCATACGAAAAAAGAAAAGTTTATAACCTTTGAGAAGGCCTATCATGGAGACACCATCGGCTCTGTCAGTCTGGGAGGGATCGACCTTTTTCACAAAGCCTACCGCCCGCTCTTGTTTGAGACCATCAAAATGCCATCTCCCAGTTGCTACCACTGTCCGTACTCCCTGAAATTTCCATCATGTGAACTGGCCTGTATCGATGCGGTTGAAGAGTCTATGAAAGCCCACCAGCATACGGTTGCAGGTTTGGTCATTGAACCGTTAATCCAGGCAGCTTCCGGGATGCTCACTGCGCCATCAGGCTACTTGCAAAAGATCAGGGCACTTTGTACAAAATATGACATCTTGATGATTGTGGACGAAGTCGCTACCGGGTTTGGGCGTACAGGGAAGATGTTTGCCTGTGAACATGAAAGTGTGGTGCCAGACATCATGGCCATATCAAAAGGCATTACAGGAGGATATCTCCCGCTTGCCGCCACGCTGACAAGGCAGGCGATTTATGACGCTTTCCTGGGTCCTTATTCCGAATTTAAAACCTTCTTTCACGGGCACAGCTATACCGGAAATCCTTTGGGATGTGCAGCCGCAATCGCCAACATTGAAATTTTTGAGCAAGAAAAAACCCTTGAAAAACTCCAGGAAAAGATTGCTTTCCTGAGGAAAGCACTTCACCCATTTAAACGATGGAAACATGTGGGAGAGGTTCGGCAAGTCGGTTTTATGGCTGCCATCGAACTGGTTTCTGAAAAAGCATCAAAGATTCCCTACGCGCTTGAAGAACGCATCGGAAGGGCCGTCTGTCTCGAAGCAAAATCAAGAGGGGTTCTGCTCCGTCCTCTGGGAAACACCATTGCGTTGATTCCCCCGCTATCGATCTCACGGGAGGATTTAGAAACACTCGTTTCAGTGGTCGGAACCGCCATAAAAAAGGTCACTTCAAGAAGAGGTCTCCGGTGAAAAACAGGGTCTATTTTGACGAAAACAGAATCATGAATTAAAATTATTACAGCTTTTCTCACACTTAACGAAAGGGGTTCCCATGAAAACTGAAAAAATATTACTGGAAAAAGCCTCTGGGGGATATATTGTTGCGGAAGCGAACCCGGACCCTAAAAACCCTTCAGATCTTTGGATAAACAAAGCCGTTTTTTCTGACTTTGCGGCAGCCGTAGAAGATGTTCGCAGAAGACTCCGTGTCTCCGACATCATTGCTTCCGAGGAAGGCAAATTTATCCTTTAGTCTGGTTGGCATTCATCCCGACACTGGTATTTCTTGCAATCTTCCGTTTATCACCCCTCAACACCCTGCCTTAAACAATTGCGACTTCTTTGCTTAATCTCTAATGAAAGCACTTGACACCGGCTTTTTGAATTAAGTATTGTGCTTTTTATATGATAATGATTTTCATATTCATATATTTCAAGACAAAATAATAGATTTTTTTGGAGTAGACAAAGGACGACTTCCTCTTTATATTTTGACTCCATCTTCAAAGACAGCAAAAAATGAAAAAAAAAATTACCGTCCCCTTCATTATCTTGAACATCTTCTTCCTGGTACAGGTGTCTGTTCATGCCAAGCCGCTTCAGTCATCCCCGCTCAAATCTTCGATAGAAATTCAAACAAAGACCCATCAGGCAGCCGCCGCATCTCAAAAGAAAATCAATCAGGCTTCTGAGGAAACCGAACGTTTGCTCGTGGAATATCGAGATATTCTCCGGAGAGAAGAGAGTCTTCGCCTTTACAATGACCAATTGGAAAAAATGACCTCTTCTCAAAAAAAAGAAATCGCTTCATTTGAAGGACAACTTCGTGAAATAGAAGTAACGCAGCGTGAGATTCTTCCCCTCATTCTTCGAATGATTGAACGCTTGGAACAGTTTGTCGGGCTCGACCTCCCGTTCTTGATGGAAGATCGCCAGGCACAGATCGCTTCACTTCGAGAAATGGTTAACCGACCCGATTTAACCATTGCCGAAAAATACAGGAAGGTCGTTGAGGCCTATCAACTTGAGATGGAATATGGACGCACCATTGAGGCCGGCACAGGCGTTTTAAATCAAAAGGGGAAAAGCCGGACCGTCCAACTGCTCCGACTTGGACGTATTGGATTGATGTATCTGACACCGGATGGGAAAGAGGCGGGTTATTGGGATACAAAAAAAGGAAAATGGGAACAACTTCCAGATGATTATCGCCCATCCATCAGGCAGGGTCTTCGTATCGCAAGAAAAGAGACCGCACCGGATCTCTTGAAGGTCCCGATCATGGCAGCGGAAGGAAGGAAGTAAGTGAAAATAAAACTGGCTATTTTTCCGATCATCATCGGTTTTTCTTTCGTAATACTTCCCGGTTTCTCCCACATTGACGCAGTCGCAGTGGAGCCTCCGGGTTCCCTCGAAGAACTTCTCGAAGCAGTCCGGCAGGAACAAACCCGTGAACGGAAGATAAACCTTGAACGCGAGACGCGGTTCATGGAAGCGCGGGACCGGCAGGCAGAACTTCTGGAAGAGGCCAAGGCAAGACTTGCTGGAGAAGAAGCACGGAGCCTCTCCCAAAAAACACAATATGAGCAAAACGAGAAACAGATCTCAGACTTCAATCAGCGTCTTCAAAAAGAGTCCGGATCTCTGAATGAACTTTTCGGCGTGGTTCGGCAGCATATTAGAGAAACGAATGTCATTCTGAAAAATTCTCTGTTTTCTTCCCAGAAACCAGGCCGTTATGACCTTCTTCAGACCGTTGCGACCCAAAAGAAACAACCCTCCATTGAGGAGATGGAACACTTCTGGTTGGTCATGCTGGAAGAGATGGCGGCATCCGGCAAGGTCGTGCGCTTCAGGACGCCTGTGATTGGAGAGGATGGAGAAACGCGAGAGGGCACGGTTACACGTATTGGTCTTTTTAATGTGGTTTCAGAGGGCCGTTACCTGCGTTATTTCCCGGAAACAGCACAGCTGGCCGCCCTTGCGCGCCAGCCTTCCGGCCGTTTTACGAGTATGATCGACGAATTGGAAGCCACGACAACCGGGATTGTGCCGATGGGGATTGATCCTTCCCGTGGAACCATTCTTGCGCTTCGTGTCGAGTCTCCGGACGTGATTGAAAAAATCCAGCAAGGCGGCATCATCGGCTATGTCATCTTGGCGATCGGGGGCATTGCCTTGTTGATGATTGTGGAACGTTTTGTCTATCTTACAGTCGTCGGCCGACGCATTTTAATTCAAATAAAAGAAGAGATTCCAAAAGCAGACAATGCGCTTGGACGAATCATGCGCATTTATACCGAAGATCCCAGTCAGGGCATTGAAACGCTTGAACATCGCCTGGATGAAGCGACACTCAAAGAACTTCCCAGGCTGGAGCGTGGATTGACAACGGTGGCGATTCTTGCGGCCATCGCCCCGCTGCTGGGTCTTTTGGGAACTGTGACCGGCATGATTGCAACCTTTCAGTCGATCACACTCTTTGGCACGGGGATCCGAAACTCATGTCGGGCGGCATTTCCCAGGCGCTCGTCACGACCGAGCTAGGTTTGATTGTCGCCATTCCAATTGTTCTGCTTCACAGTTTTATTTCAGGAAAGAGCAATCGCCTGGTCCAGATTCTGGATGAACAAAGCGCCGGGATGGTGGCGAGGCGGGCAGAAAAACATCATCATGAACATCCTGTTATCTCTGCTTGACCGGGTTCTGCAATTTCTGGAAATGGGGGGTGAGGTCCTCTGGGGCATTCTTTTCTCATCCCTTATTTTATGGACACTGGTGCTGGAGCGGTACTGGTTTATCCACTGGACACATCGCGTGCGCTTTCGGAAACAGATATTGGAGTGGTCTCGGCGAAAAGACCGTCAGTCATGGTTTGCAAGAAAAATCCGGCAGGCGATGATCTCAAGGGGAGAATCCTCGCTCATGCAATCGATGCGGCTGATCAAAACATTGACAAAGGTTCTTCCGCTTCTCGGTCTTTTAGGCACCGTAACCGGCATGATTGACACCTTTGATGTGATGACGAAGTTCGGCACCGGAAATGCGCGTGGCATGGCCAATGGCATTTCCGTGGCGCTGGTCACCACGATGGCAGGCCTGGTCACGGCCTTGTCGGGCCTCTACTTTAGTGCTGATTTAAGCCGGCGGGTTGCGGTTGAAAAAGAACGCATGGCAGACCTGCTTCCGGAATATGAAAGGCAGATGAAATGAGGCGAAGACATGCAAGAAACCAGGGGAACGCCTCCGAGATTGACATGACACCGTTAATCGACATGGTGTTTATCTTACTGATTTTCTTTATCGTGACCACTTCTTTTGTGAAAGAAACCGGCATTGATGTCCATCGGCCCACAGCCAAATCGGCGGAAAAAAAATCGACGGGAAACATTCTCATTGCCATCTCAAACACAGGTGAGGTCTGGCTTGACCGGCGTCAGATCAGCGTTGATGCCATCCGGCCTAATGTAGAGCGGCTTCACGCTGAAAACCCGGAAGGAGGCGTCGTCATCATGGCGGATAAACAGTCTGAGACCGGTATTCTTGTGGAGGTGATTGATCAGGCAAGGCTTGCCGGCGTACCGAATGTTTCGATTGCCGCACAGGAGGGAAGAAAATGAAGCGTTTTATTCAATTTTCTTGCAATGATCCTGTTTTCAAGCATTTTTTACAGTCTGCGTCCAGACTGTGTAAAAGAGAATTTTCCCTTCGAGAAAATTTTTAAAGCGTTCTTTCCGTTTTTCTCTCGTCA
>JBHHWW010000016.1:0-20098 GCA_046756725.1 Nitrospiria bacterium
TTTCTTCTGCCTTATTTTTCAGAAATAAAGGAGGTCTTTTCGATCCGCTTAGAGATGCTCCCTTTGTGAAAATTAATCCGGATACTTCCAGTAAATCCGTCATGAATCAGATTCCGAATGAAAGGAATCATCCATTTCCACTCGAACTTTGCTTTGTCATCCGATGCAGAATTTTCCATCACACCACCATCTATCCCTTCTTTACCTGAAGTCGTTGAATCGCGGCCTCAATATCTCTTTTCGTCAGCGTTCCTCCGAATAACCGTTCCTTAATGATCCCGCTCGGATCAATAAAAAAAGTGACGGGCAAGCTGACAACATTGTGCCGTTCAGCAACTTCAACCTTTTTGTCGAGAAGAATAGGAAAAGTGAGATTCATCTCTTTGACGAGCTTTTTCGCTTCTTTTGGTTTTTCACCAAAATTGACGCCCAAAACCACGAAGTCTTGATCCTTGAAGGCTTCGTAGGCTGCTTGGATTTCCGGCATCTCTGCTTTACACGGCGTACACCAGCTCGCCCAGAAATTGAGAAGCACCACTTTACCTCGATAATCCGAAATTTTTACAGAACTGCCATTAAGTGTTTGGAGTTGAAAGTGAGGAACCGGTCCGCCAACGAGGGGCGGTTTTTCTGACATCCCTGTTAAAAGGGTGAATGCAAGCACTGAGATTAAAAAAAGACCCCTGTTTTTATGTTTTGATTTTTTCATTTAATCTTTTCTCCGTAATGCAATTTCTCTTTTCTGAAAAAGATCTTCAGAAACAAGGCCTGAGACCTGGAGCGCCCGCTTGATCTTTCCCAAATACCTACTTCCACTGACTTTTTGGCTGGCTTGATTTAAAAAGACAACTCGTTTTTCCCATTGTTTTAAATTTTTAGAGACAGCGGCCTGATAGAGTGCAGTGCCCGCCAGAGCGTGACGCTGCCAGTCACCTGCGAAGTGAGCGCTTTCAAGAAAAAAGTCGGCGAGATCCTTCCCAACCATTCGATTTTGAGTCAGGTAGCTGATGGGGGCAAGATATTCGATGATCGGAAGATCGTCGGTATTGATCTGTCCCGCTTGCAAAACGGAAACACGATCTTTTTTGTCCATCTCTCCGGCATAAAGCAGCATCATGTCATCCGGTGTCGCCAGGAAGGGATCAGCCCCTTCAATTCGATTGAGGCGTGTGGCAAGGGCTTCTCGATCAATATGGATTTTTTGTTTTGAACCGATGAGCGCCACAATGGGCATTCCGGATGAAAAATTTCCCCGCCAAAGAGAAACGTTCGGAAAGACCTTTGAGAACGTTTCTTCGATAATCTTAAATTCTTTGCTGGACATCTGATACAGCGGCAGCCACTGGGCATACAAGCCGTCGGGCGACAGACGCCGGGCGGCGGTCTGATAATGTTCAAGGCTGTAGAGAGACGAAGCTCCGGCGTGCCACGGGACAAACAGATCCGAGATGATCAAATCAAATAAGCTATCGTCCTCGGGGAGGGCAATCCGACCATCTGCAACGATTAATTCGTATGCTGGGTTGTTCCGGAAACTTTCAAGTAGACCTCGATTTTCTTTTTTGAACCACGCCGCACCTCGTACCACTTCAGGAAGCAGTTCAATTACACTGACTTTTTCAAGTGGATGATCGTAGACGGCACTTGCCGTGATGCCGGTGGCCAGACCAACGAAGGCAACGCGTTTTGCATTTGGATGAATCAGGAGCGGAAGTTGTCCCATGCGACGCTCAACAACTTCCGCTTCAGAGCTGCCGAGGCTGTAACTGTTATTGACCTTCAGTATTCGATTCCCGGAAGCCGTCTCGATAATTGCCACCTGCGACTCAGCCCCTTGCTCAAAATGCAGAAGAGACTCCCCTTGTTCGAGATGCTGAGACGAAAAAACAGGCAAAAAAAGGAGTACAGGAAAAACCAGTGCCACAGTCGCGAAGGTCTTCCGAAAAGGCTTTTTATCGACCACCTTGCAGAGAGATCGCCCCGCAAATACGCTCGCCCACAGATAAACAAAGGCAATCACGCCGAAGGCCTGCCAGAGCCCGAAGTATGGAAGGAAGAAAAATCCGGAGAACAATGCCCCGACGACACCCCCCAAGGTATTTGCGGTGAGGAGGCTTCCAAGGCGCCAACCTTCCGACCGGTGTTTCTGCCGATCAAGCACCCAGCAAAGCGGGAGAATCAGCCCAGACATCATGATAGCTGGAAGTAAGAGACCTGTTGTCAAGGCCAGCATCTTAAAAAGATAAGAAAGTGAATTGCTTTCTGGAGAAAGTGCCTGTAGCCCGATGGTTTTTGTAAACAGGATGACTTCGATGGGGACCCAAAGTCCGACGCCGACAAGGGCTTGAATAATAAGGCGGTTCGGATCGCTTCCTTGAAGCATCAGATGGCGCACACAAACAGCAGCAAGGGTAAGAGAGAGTAAGGTAATGATCAAAATCAATGAAAAACTGTAGACAGAATTCTGAAAAACCAGGCTGAACATCCGGGTCGAAAGGACTTCAAAGGCCAGCGTCCCGAATCCGGAAAATGCGGCAAGCCACAGAAGCACATGACTTGAATTGCCGGAAGAGAGGCCAAAAGACGCAGAAGAAGGTTTTTCAAAAAATTGATTGCCGAGATCATTATCAAAATCAACTTCTGCGCCGGACCTTGCGGACTGAATGCCAATCAATAACCCCAAACCCAGATTAATCAGTATGGCGACCAGAAAACTCCCTCGAATGCCGATCAACGGGGGAAGACAGAGACCCCCGATGAAGGCTCCGAACATGCCTCCTGCCGTATTGAGTCCGTAAAGGGCGGGCGCTTTACGTTGAAGCGCTGCTTGTAAAACCTCCCGCAAAGACTGGAGGAGGAGAGGGAGCCCCCCCCCCATCAGGACAGCGGTCACAACCATCAACAAAAAGAGGGAAGAGAGGGCAAATGCTCCTCTCCCCTCCCGGATCATCAAAGTCATTCCACCGCAAAATGCCATGCCTGTTTCGATTACCGCACAGACGAAAAGAGGCCGAACAAGACGGCCGGACAGACGGCCGAAGATGCAATTCCCGACGGCAAAACCACCGAAAATCGCGGCAAGAACCAGGGCCGAAGCTTGCGCGGTATTGCCAAGACGGAGCGCAAACTCGCGATACCAAAGCGCCTCGTAGACCAGTCCCGCCACCCCGGAGAAAAATGCGGTGACATAAATGATCTTTTTGTTTTGTTGAAGGTGCGACTCCATTATTGGTGGTGACCACCACCCCCTTCTGCGGCGCCCGTCAAAAGTGATTTTGCAACTTCGATAATCCGGCCTCCCGCGACGGCGGTCAGATAAACCCCGCCTTCACCCACCGCCATGCCGTACATTTTGGCTTCTCCTGTTTCCACACTGGCAATCTTTAAGCCGATCTGAGGGTCGATCATCACAAGCGTTCCCTTGGCATGGTCAGAGGTAAAAAGACGCCCCTCGTTATCAAAACCAAGTGGAAGCGGACCGGAGACTTCTCCTGCCAGAATCACACGGATATCCGATGTCGGAACCGGAATCGCAGTTGCCGGAGCTGTCGGGATAATGCTGATTGTCGAACCCAGCGGCTCTTCTGGAGGACGCAGTCCGGTGTTGGCAGCATAGAGATTGTGAGGTTCAATCGGACTAATGGCAAGTTGTGTCGGATTTTTCCCTCCAAGCCCTAAAAATGTAAGGTCGGCATAGAGGGTGATTGTTGTACTTGGGTCTGCTGGTGGAAGTGCAGGGTTGGTTACGACCTTGAGGATGGTACTGTTATTCATGTTTGAGACAAAAAAGATTGCCTCCGTTGCAGATGAATGATGAACATCATAGGCAATACCTCTTGCACCATTAAACAAGGGATCATCAATAACCCCCTTTAAATTTCCTGACTTATCAAAAACCGTGATTGCACCCCCGATGGAACCGTCCTGATTCAGGAAGTTACTGACATAGATATCTCCCCGCAAACTTTTTGTCTCGAC
Source organism: Nitrospiria bacterium (assembly GCA_046756725.1). GTDB lineage: Bacteria > Nitrospirota > Nitrospiria > SBBL01 > JAADHI01 > JBHHWW01. The sequence continues at coordinate 3,979 of JBHHWW010000016.1, forward strand.
GGCAATCCCGGTCGGCTGGTTCAGCGCTGTTGTGTCATCGGCGTCCGCAAAAAGCCGAACCGTCGGTGGCTCCGTTGATTTATCAATCTGCCTGATTGTGTGGTCTCCGAAATTGGCAACCAGGAGATCGTTGTGGTGCAATGTTTGCCCGGGTTTTGCTGCAGCCGCTTCATCCGGCACGATGGCGATGTCAAAAGGGGAGCTTAAGTCGCTTGTAATCTCCTCGGCCACCTTCACCTTCACGGCTTCCGGCGGCTTGTCAAAACTCTCGGCGCAGTGGGTCAGCAAAAATGCGAGGGGAATCCCAATCAATACCGTGATAATCTGCTTCGTTTTTCTGGAACTGAAATACATGATCGTTCTCCTTTTTAAAAAATTGGATCTATATTCAAGTAGACTGATCTCTCGCTAAAAAGAATAAGTCGCCCCCAGGGCCAGTCCATATCGTGCAACAAGATTGACTTCATTCACATCCTGAAACACCGGGATCTGCACGAAAGTGTAAAGCCCGAGCCGGTCACTCGCTTGAACATTGATGCCGGGGGTGATGTTGATCCACGTCCCTCCAGTCGAGGCAACCTCCTGTCCTTTGAATTCGTCTCGTGGTGAAAAACGAAAATTCACCTGTCCGCTGACGGAGACCTTTTCAGTCAGGAGATAGTTAACCCCCGTATTTAAAAGCGTCTGGTCTCCCTGCTCATAATCGAGATCATTTTCTGTGTTCAGTTGATAGCTCCCTGAAAAGAAGGCATCCAGCTTGTGGGGGATAACCTGGTAGTCGTAGAAGAGATTGAATACGAAATCATAGGAGCCGGTGCCAGGCATGATGGTCGGTTCGTTAATTTCCCCTTTGCTGTCGAGGAGTTTGTATTCTCCCGTTGGCAGTTTGAGCCCACCCCCGACCACGACAAGGTGCCGAGTCCGGACAACCGCTGCATATTTTCCGATAAGTCGGAGATCGCCGATCCCGGAGGAACCATCCTGACGGGAGAAGAATTCATCCGGTGTACCAACCTCATCAAAGTGTTCGTGGCTCCGGTTGTTAATCAAGGGAAGTGCGACCTGGAGCGTAAAGCGTTCGGTAATCCCGTAGCTGAGATCCACCTGCATCAGTTCATTGACCGTTCTGACTTCCCGATGATGATCCGCAATGATAATCCCGTTTTCAAAATCAACCTTGGGAACGACCGCTTCATTCGTATTGTTGCTTCCTTTGTGAAAATCATCCATCGGAATGTAGCGGTAAGAAATATCCAGGGTGACCCCACCCGGTGTGGCAATTCCTTCTTGTGTTCCAGTGACCAGAAAACAATTGGCAGATCCACAACTGGCCCAAAGATTTGAAACCGGAAGGACAGACCAGAGCCCTGTTACGATCCATAAGATGATGGGTATAGACTTTCTGTACATATTCACTCCTTTCGAAAAAACAAAGTGCTTCTATATTGTGAACGCATGGAAACCTCCTACGTCCAAATCGATTTTCTCGTCGGTATTTGTTTATAGAAGAATAAAAGGCGGGGGTCGGCTATAGAGAGCAAGGAGAGGTTTATTAAGGAGTATCTTCTCTGTGCCGAAGGTCGTCAATACGTCAAAAACAGGGACAAACTGCTGTCGAATTGCCTGATCCACAGAATGGACGTAGGTGGTAGCGGCACACATCCAAGTACAGACAAAAGATGCATGTTCTCTGGCATCGTGAGGGAAGCGGCCATGTTGAACGGCATGCTTCTCCACGCCAAATACCATAAAACCAGAAAAAAAGAGGTAGATAAATGCCGTTAAAAAAGCTGTTTGTTTAAATAGACGATATTGCTTCATTCAAAATTCTATCTACAAAACCGAGGTGTTTTAAATGAACCTACAAACAGAACACAGAAAAAATAATATTGAAGGTGCCCTGCGCGGAAAAATAGAGTCGCTACAATTGGACACAACAGCCCAAATAGGTGCGATCAAGCCTCAATTTCTAGAAAATCAGAGGTGGTCCGCGACTGCGTAAAATGGAGGGTTCCGGTTGATAGAAAAGAAAGAAAGCGGAAAGGAAAAGAGCCCCCAATAAGGGGAGTGAAGATGGAATAAAGGGAGCGGCACAGTGATCCGCCACCGTACTGCTACAAGCCATTAGACAGCCGAAAGAATGGCTTACGCCTCGTTTCTGGTGGTGCATGTGTGAAGCCGGCGTCGTGCAAGCCGCGTTAAGCAGAACACTTGAAAAATAAAAACAGGCTAGAACGAGGATCGGAAGACTTTTTCTCTGCATCAGCCTACTCATAAAGTACAGCATAATACGCATCTGGAGCAAAATGTCAAATATTCTTTAAAAACATATTCTCTACTTCTCCATCACGCTTTTCCGTGGTAAGCTGTATCTAGTACAAGATATTTAAAAATCTCCATATAATGACGATATCCACATTGGCGCATTACCCTACACACATTTCCAGCAGCAAATGATCAAGCGACCCATTCCGGGATTTTTCTTTATTTTTCTTTTTTTGACTGTGGGCACAGCCTATCCTTCACCCGGTGAAAGAAAAGATGCTGAAAAAGAGATCATCACACTCCATGAGGGGCACTTCCTCGCTTCTCAATCAGCACATCCCCCGGATTTTTCATCTCCCGAAAGCCAATCCGTCACCTTGCCGGACATTTGGGAAGAAAGCCGTTATAAGAACGGCAGATCCGGTTGGTATCGGTTTTTGATAAAAAAAGAACATCCACCGGAAACCGTCTGGGCTGTCTACCTGCCAAAACTGAATATGAATGCGGCAATTTACTTCAACGGCCACTTTCTCGGAGACGGGGGATCATTTGAAGAACCCCTTGGCAGGAACTGGAATCGCCCCTTACTATTTTCAATTTCTCCGAAGGCCTGGATCTCTGGTGAAAATACGCTGCTGATTCGACTTGCCGGATATCCCGTCAATATCAAGCTGGCCCCGGTTCAGATCGGACCACTTCCTCTTCTGCAACGCGCATACAAAATGAGAAAACTGTTTCAAAACCAGATTATCTCCGCACTCTTCCCTGTCACGCTGACAATCTCTATTTTTATGTTGACACTCGGCTTCAGAAGGGAGAGAGAGACGCTTTATATTTGGTTCGGTCTGAGTGTACTGACGTGGGCCGCATCCAGCCTCAATCTTTTCGTTCGAGACATCCCTGTCAAGTTGAGATCATGGGAGGTGCTGTCTTATGCTTCTTTCTTGTGGTGGAACCACTTTCAGGCTCTCTTTGTACTCCGCTTCCTTCACTTTAAACGCCCTTGCCTGGAAAAATTTTTCTTCTTGCAAGCCATCACTGGGACTTTATTCTTGTGTTTTTCACCACTGGAAAAAATGATGGAAATTAGCCAGATCTGGTCTGTGGCTGGATTATTGATCGGTGGTTATTACACCACACTGACGCTCCGACAATGGTTGTCAAAAAAACAAAAAGAGGCAGGCATATTGGGAATTGCACTGATCCTGATCTGGCTGACCACATTCCATGACTGGCTTCACCTGTCCAGTTATTTTCCTATCACGGAAGTAACGGCCCTATTTCTTAACCACTATACGGCTCCTCTCATTTTTCTCTTCATGGCCTGGCATATCACCAGCCGGTTCATAACGGCCTTGGATGAGTCGGATCGGCTTAATAGAGAGTTGGAAAACAGAATTGAAGAAGCCAAGCGAGAGTTGGAGGTGGGTCATCAAAAAATTCTGGAAATGGGGAAAAAAGAAGTGCTCGTTGAGGAACGGTCCCGGATTTCACGAGAAATCCACGATGGGTTGGGGGGCAACTTTTCCAATGCAATTACTTTGGTGGATTTGATAACGAGAGAAAGCAGCGGACGTAGCACACAGGGCCGTCTCAGGCATTTAAGAGCCATTTTAACCGGCAGCTTTACGGAGTTGCGTAACTTGATTATTGCGATGGAAGACGAAGTGGCGACTCTGGAAACCTTGACTTCTCACATGAATGAAAAAACGCGAAAGATTGCAGAGTTGGCATCTCTTGACTGTGACTCAAGCATTGATATTGGAGATGGCGTACAACACATTCCACAAAAGTTCAGCCTAAACCTGCTCAGGATTCTCCAGGAAGGCCTAACCAACACCGTCAGACACGCACAGGCCAGTCGGATCGAGCTTTGCGTTGCCTTTCGTTCTGGAACACTTTTTTTTTCGTTGAGGGATGATGGACGGGGTTTTGTGACAAAAGAAAAAAACACTGGACACGGATTGAGAAATATCAGAAGACGTTGCCAGGATATGGGGGTGGAACTGACCATTGCTTCCGCCCCTGGGGAAGGGACCTGCCTCTCTCTGGGGATTTTTCTAGATCAAAGATCGGGGAAGACATTATGACTTTTTCTCATTCAAGGGGACTTGGAAAAATATTTTCTTTCGGCGTCTTTCTTTTTCTTTTGACATTGGTTTTTTATCCAGTCAAGGCACTAGGAATGGGTGGAAAAGCTTTCCAGGAACATGGTTTGCATCTCCTCGCACCCAAAGGCCGGTGGGCTGTCCGAATGGAAGTGAGGATCAATGGATATCACTCCCGTTATGAAACTTCCGGTAAAATAAAGGATCTGGATGCCGACCTAGACCGGATTCCACTGAATAACAATGTTTTTCCTGCTCTTTCCGCCTTGGGTGGAAACGCCTCATTGGGAATTACGGCACTGGATACAGAAGTGGATGTTCATTATGCCGAATGGACGCTCGGTTACGGCCTTACCGACAACCTCACCATCGGCATGATCTTGCCGTATGGGAAATCCAGAACAAAGGTCAATTTTTCCGTGTCAGGGGGAAACACAGGCTTTAATCCTGCCTTCGATCCATCACAACCCGTGGACGCCGGAAATTTCCCTTTTACTCCGGTCGGGGGAGGGGCATCACAGGCCGTGGGGACGGAAGGCGTCAGACAAATCCTTTCAGATCCCGTTTTTGGATTTGCTTACAAAGCGATTAAAAACACGGAAGTCTCAGGTTTTGATGACCCTACATTGGGTTTGCTCTGGCGTTTCTATCAGGGCGATCAAGACAGCCTGGTCTACGGTTTCGGTATCCGGTTTGGCATTGCAAAAAAAGACGACGTGGATAATTTATTGGATGTACCCATAGGAGATGGCAGTACCGATGTCAGAAATAGGATTGAATACTACCGATCGCTTGGCCACGGCTTCGATCTCAGACTTCTTTTTGAAAGCAAAATACAATTATCAGATAAAGCGACCCTTCGAGTGCCAAGGCCGGGTGAGTTGCTGCCACCAGCCGACAGCAAGGAAAGGCTCTCCAGAAATCTCGGGAATATCTATGAACATGATATCGAAATTGGCTACAGCCTAGGGGCCTGGAGAACGTCGGCAACGTGGCACCGCTACGATAAAGGAGGAGACCGATATATTTCAGTCAAGGGAACGGATACCAGTGAGTTGAGAAAGAATACACAGGCAAAGGCCGATCAATGGCGGCTTTCTCTCTCGTGGAGTGGTATTGGCGCATGGAGAAAAGGACTGCTCCCCCTGCCCTTGATTGCTGGTCTAGAGCATCAAAAAACCTTTGACGGCCGGAATTTTCCGGCGGTTGATGACACTTATCTTCGGGTCACTTCTTTTTTTTAATCGTGGCCTCTGATTTTGGCGACCGCTTCTCCCCGAGAATTGACCTGCAGTTTTTCGTAAATTTTTCGAATGTGATTGTTCACCGTATGAACGCTGATATTGAGCTTTTCTCCGATTTTTTTGTAAGCCTTCCCCCGGATCAGTTCGTTTAAAATATCCCGCTCTCGATCGGTAAGGCCAAGGAGTGCTGAATTCGGTTTTGAAGCAGTCGTCTTTTCCCCTCGAAACGCGCTGACAACTTTGCGTGCCACTTGAGCACTGAGGTAGGAACCTCCTGCTGCCACATCCTTAAGTGCCTTATGGATTTCTTCCCTCGTCGAGGCCTTTAAGATATAACCGGAAGCGCCTCCCTTGATTGCCTGAAAAATTGTCTCCGAATCCTCAAAGATTGTCTGAATCATGATTTCCAATTGTGGACATTTTTCTTTCAGGCGTCTGGTGGCTTCAATACCGGAAATCCCCGGCAAGCCAACGTCCATCAGAACAACATCCGGGAGTGGGAGGGCGGGAATTTTCTCCAGGGCTTCTTCTCCAGATGTATAAAGGGCATTTACGGTGACATCGTCTCCAGTGACATATTCTGTTAGAAGTTTTCCCGACAAGGGATCATCTTCAACAATGATCAGATTCAGCATGCCATTCCTATTTATTTTGATTTTCAAACATGAATAAAGCTGCTTAATGACGATTCTACCGCATTCTCATCATTTCTCATATGGCTTGTTTTAGTCATCAAATCAGTCAATTTAAGTCATAGACAGTGGATCAAACGCAGGGTATGGTTTGAGATAGTCAGTTTCATGTGAAAAAAGAAAGAAAAAACAGCATTAACCAACAATCAGGAGACAAACATGTATACAAAAGAAAACACGATAGGACTGATTCTTGGCCTTATGGCCTTTCTCTTTATCGCTTCATGTGGAAACGATAATAACCCGGCCAGCCCAGTGACCATCAGCGGTATTGCAGGAACCGGGACGGCATCAACGAACGAGGGGAAACCTGTTTTTTCTGACAAAATCCATCAGGCCGTCGATGTTGATTCAGTCATTGCCAACGGCGCTGTTTCAGTTTTTGACAAACTGGGCCGTGTTCTGGGAACCGGCAGCACAAACGCCAGTGGTGCATTTTCACTGGAGGTGCCCCCAGGGCTTGATTACTTTATTAAAGTCCTTAGCCAAGACGGAGAAACGGCTGTTCGAGCCTACCTTCCAAACGTTAATTTAGGATCCGCGAATACCCTTGTCAATGCCTTTACCAGCACCGTTGTCTACGCGATGGAGCAGCGCTTTAATGCAACCTTTGCAAATCCTGAAAGTGGTGGATTTACGGGCACTGACAATCTGCTGACAGTGGCAAATCAAATTGTGGGAGCCGCCGGATTTCAAACATTGGTGGCCCAGGTGCAGACCGATCTGGCCAATGGGAATGTTCAAAATGGGATTCCAAGCGCTCAATCTGGGTTGACGGCCTTACTGGAAGAGCTTCCCGGAAATAGCGGGGGAAATACCGGCGGCAACACCATTACGGTGACGGCCGGGATCGGCCTGACACCCGAATATACCTGGACCGGCGGCGCAGTCTCCAGCCTTTCCGTGATGCGTACTTCCGCTCCAACCACAGTCGTTTGGGGTATTGCCACCCCGGCCAGTGACGGAATCACGTCTCCCCTAACCCACGGCACAGTGAACAACGGCGTCGTTCAAACCTTCAGTACGGAAAGCACCTTAACCGCCGGAGTCGAATATCGCATCAGCGTTACACGCCTCGACGGCAGCACCGGATTTGTCGATTTTACAGCCAATGCCGGAAACACGGGCGGAACTGGCGGCACGGGCGGAACGGGAGGTACCGGCGGCAACACCGGTGGAACCGGCACCCAGGGAACTCCCACTGTCACCGACGATGGTTCCGGACCCGCTGCGGCTTCGGCCAGCTTCTACAGGCTCTCCGTAAAAGCGGTGGTACCAAATCTTGCACTTCCGAATGACAGTCACACGCTCTTCGACGTGTATTACAGCAGCACACGCGAAGTTATTTCCACAGGTCTGGGCGGCAACTTGTCGGTCATTCCCAATTCCGGATCTGCGGCAAGATATCAGACAACGCTGGGAAATAACAGCAACGTGGAACTGTGGTTGCCGAGCGGCAACAATCCTCCTCACGGATTCCATCGAGTGCAGATGCGAGAAGGAGGGGCGCAGAATTATACGGTCGTGGTCAACAAGACTGCCGAGGCCCCGTTCAACGGGGGACCGACAACTGCGCCGACCGGGCGTTTCCTGGCACCATTTTTTTCATCTCGTGCCGGAACCTACTCGCTTACGGCAGACCTAAAACCCTTCATAGGAACCGATAATACATTCACTTTAGGCTCTACGTACACTCTCACTATTGGGAGCAATGGGAGCATCTCGCTGACGAGCGACAACGCTCCCATTCAGCACACGTGGGTGCAAGAAACGGATGCACACTCTAAGGGTGGAGTCATCGAAGACGTGACTATAACACGGAACGGCAAACCGTTCATCATTACAGTGCATGGAACCGCAAATACCATCCAGGTCACCATGACTTCAACGGTCTCAGGGGTAATTGGGAACTGGATTTTGAAGGGCAACTTATAATGATATTTGGAGGTGCAACCGACGCCGGACGATAGCGTTTCGATAGAAATGCCATACAAGCCCGGCCCCGCTCAACCGTCTTTTGAGCGGGGCCGGGCCATATTATTTCCTTAACTGACGAAAAATTGATCCCATATTTCTTCTTTAAACCCAACGAGCGTCCCTTTTTCGGTTGCAACAAAAGGACGCTTCACCAGTTTCCCATGGGCGCTGAGCAGATCAATCCCTTCTTCTAAGTCCATTGTTTTGATCTTTTTGCTCAACTGCATCTCCCGGTAAACCTGGCCGGAGGTATTAAAGAGTTTCCGAAGTTCGCCTCCAGAATCAGCTAACGCCTTTTGTAATTCTGCTTTTGAAGGCGGGTTTTCCACGATGGCAATCGTTTCATAAGAGACGCCTTTGGCATTCAGATACTTGATTGCCTTCCGACAGGTGCTGCATCGGTCATATACATACACTTTTGCTATGTCCATTAATTCTCCATTATTTCCTTGTCAATAACATCAACATCCAGTGAATATCTTCCGCTTTTAATGATCTCCGAAGACTAACGAAACCCACTCTTTTCGTCAATCAATACAAATGAAATCCTGCTTAACAAGCTTGACAAAAAAGCAGTCTACATGCTACCAAATGAGGTTTTTGAGCGACGAACGAGCGGCATCATTTTACGGAGATCTATGAAAAGAAGGCTAGAAAAATTAAGTAACACATCATCTCTCCCCTACCCGATCCATACGCCTGAAAAACAGGGACTTTACGATCCTCAGCATGAAAAAGACGGTTGCGGCATCGGGCTCGTCGCCAACATCAAAGGCATAGCATCACATGACATTCTTCAAAAAGGGTTTCAGGTACTGGAGAACCTGACACACCGGGGCGCCGTCGGATCAGATCCCCTCACTGGCGACGGCGCAGGAATTTTACTTCAAGTACCACATCAGTTTTTAAATCAAGTCACCCAAAAAATTGGTATCCATCTCCCACCTGCCGGTTCTTATGGTGTCGGAACTGTTTTTCTTCCTCAGGCACCAGCAGGTCAATATGCGTGTGAACGCCTCATTGAAAAAGTTGTTGCCGAAGAAGACCAGCGTTTTCTGGGTTGGCGGGATGTGCCCGTTAAGAAAGAACATGTCGGACAGGCCGCCAGCGAAACCCTTCCGGCAATCCGGCAAATTTTCATTGCCCGCGACATCTTGAACGAATCAGAATTTGAACGAAAACTATATGTTATTCGTCGTCGGATCGAACATGCAGTTCGACAATCGGCTATCGAAGAAAAGTCCTTTTTTTATATCTGCAGCCTTTCAAGCCAAACCATTATCTACAAAGGGCTTCTTTTACCTGAACAACTCCCGCGTTTCTACCCGGACCTCTCAGACAAAGAAATGGTTAGCGCCCTTGCCCTTGTTCATTCCCGATTTTCAACCAACACATTTCCCGCATGGCCGCTTGCCCACCCCTACCGTTATACCTGCCATAACGGGGAAATCAATGCCCTGAAAGGGAATGTAAACTGGATGCGGGCGCGACAGGGGCGGTTTTCTTCCTCTCTCTTCGGAGAAGATCTGGACAAGCTTTTTCCGATTATTGACTCTGAGCAAAGTGATTCCGCCTGTTTTGACAATGCGCTTGAATTTCTGGTGATGGGAGGACGCTCTCTGCCTCATGCCATGATGATGTTGATCCCTGAAGCCTGGGCCGGAAATCCTCATATGGACCTCGATCGCCGGGGCTTCTATGAGTATCATGCATCGGTCATGGAACCCTGGGACGGCCCTGCAGCGATCGCTTTTACCGATGGAAAAATGATTGGTGCAACGCTGGACAGAAATGGCCTGCGACCGGCCCGTTACCTGGTTACTCAGGATAATCTGGCCGTTTTGGCATCTGAAACGGGCGTACTTCCCTTTTCACCTGAAGAAATTCGCTTAAAGGGACGCTTGCATCCAGGCAGGATGTTCTTGATTGATATGACACAGGGACGGATTATTAACGATGACGAAATCAAAGCCCGAATGGCCTCTCAAAAACCCTATCGGGAATGGGTCGCGACCCATCGCATCAGCATCGATGAGTTACCGGAGCCACTCAATCTTCTGCAGCCCAATCATGCGACACTGCGTCAACGTCAGCAGACTTTCGGTTACACCATTGAAGACTTAAAGATGCTGCTCACACCCATGGCCGTCAACGGGGAAGAAGCTACGGGATCCATGGGGAATGACGTGCCGCTTGCTGTTCTTTCAAATCATCCTCAACTCCTTTTTAAATATTTCAGGCAACTTTTTGCTCAGGTAACCAACCCGCCGATTGATCCCATTCGCGAGTTTCTCGTCATGTCCTTGGTCACAACGATCGGGCCCAAGGCAAATCTTCTGGGAGAGACACCTGAACATGCACGGCGGATCAAAATAAAACAACCAATTCTGACCAATGGCGATCTTGAGAAAATAAGACAGATTGCAGATGGACACTTCACAACGATAACGCTCAAGATGCTTTTTCGGGCATCCAATGGACCGAAAGAATTGGCTGTTGCTGTCGATCGTTTATGCCATGAAGCAAGCGACGCCATTGAGAAGGGCTATAAATTCATTATCTTAAGTGATCGTGGTGTCGATGAAAAGTGGGCGCCAATTCCCTCTCTTCTGGCGGTTTCCGCAGTCCATCATCACCTGATTCGGGAGGCCCTGAGAACTGAAGTCGGCTTGATTGTTGAAACTGGAGAACCTCGGGAAGTGCCTCACTTCGCGCTCCTGATTGGTTATGGCGCGGGCAGTATAAACCCCTATCTTGCCTTTGAGGCACTCACGGATATGTCCAGGGAATCATATTTTCCGGAAACAATCGATGAATTCACGGCAGAAACAAAATACATCAAGGCCATCAACAAAGGACTTCTCAAAATCTTTTCAAAGATGGGAATCTCAACGGTTCAGAGCTATTGTGGCGCACAAATCTATGAAGCCATTGGACTGAAAAAAGAGATGATTGACCGTTTTTTTACAGGAACGCCCACACGCATTGAAGGGGTCGGCATTGAAGCAATTGCGGAAGAATCATTGCGCCGCCATACAATGGCCTACCATACTCATCATTCCGTCCGTCAACTGGATTTCGGGGGAGACTACCATTATCGGATTCAGGGGGAACACCACAACTGGCACCCCGAAGCCATCGCAACCCTGCAACACGCCTGCCGGCAGAACTCCTATCAAACCTTCAAAAAATTTACGCGTCTGGTGGATGACGAATCAAAGCAACATTCAACCTTGCGAGGACTGCTTGGATTTAAGGCGTCTACACCCATCCCGCTTGAGGAAGTCGAACCTGCCGCTGAAATTATGAAACGCTTTACGACAGGAGCCATGTCCTACGGCGCCATCAGTAAAGAATCCCATGAAACACTCGCCATCGCCATGAACAAGATCGGAGGCCGAAGCAATACCGGTGAGGGGGGAGAAGATCCGGAACGATTTAAAGACAACCGAAACAGCGCCATTAAGCAGATTGCATCAGGACGATTCGGCGTCACAACAAACTATCTTGTGAATGCTTCTGAACTGCAAATTAAGATGGCCCAAGGGGCAAAACCCGGGGAAGGAGGGCAACTTCCCGGCCATAAAATTGATGAAATTATTGCGGACTTGCGATTTTCAACCCCCGGCGTCACCTTGATTTCTCCGCCTCCCCATCATGACATCTACTCGATTGAAGACTTGGCCCAGTTGATTTACGACCTTAAAAATGTGAATCCAACTGCCTCCATCTCAGTCAAACTGGTTTCCGAAATAGGCGTTGGAACGGTTGCCGCCGGTGTTTCAAAGGCCCATGCAGACCTGATTCTGATCGCAGGCGGGTCCGGCGGCACAGGCGCGGCCGCATTGTCCTCCATCAAATATGCTGGGATTCCATGGGAGCTGGGACTGGCCGAGACACATCAAACCCTTGTGTTGAACAACCTTCGTGGAAGAACCCGAATTCAAACAGATGGACAGTTTAAAACCGGCCGGGATGTGATTATCGCCGCCTTTCTCGGTGCGGAGGAATTTGGGTTTTCGACGGCGCCCCTGATTGTTGAAGGGTGCATCATGATGCGGAAATGCCACTTGAATACCTGCCCTGTCGGGATTGCGACCCAAGACCCGGTCTTGCGGAAAAAATATCAGGGTCGCACAGAAGATGTAGTTCGTTTTTTTAGTTTTGTGGCAGAAGAAGTTCGGGAATGGATGGCTCAACTTGGGTTCAGAAAATTGGAGGACATGATCGGTCAGTCAAACCGGCTTCAATATCAGAAGGCCATCGATCATTGGAAAGCAAAGGGACTTGATCTTTCTCCGATGCTCCATCAACCGGAGGTTCCATCAGATATTGCCTTTCATGCTGTTCAACCGCAGGACCATGGTTTAGAACAAGCGCTGGACCACCGACTCATCGCCCTCGCAGAACAAGCCATTGAGCACAGAAAACCAGTTGATGAAAAACTTGAGATTCGGAACCGCCACCGGACGGTCGGCGCAATGCTTTCCGGAAAAATTGCGAAGCGCTACGGAATGGAGGGGCTTCCTGATGAAACCATTCGTTTCCATTTTACAGGCACAGCCGGGCAAAGCTTCGGGGCTTTCTGTGTCAAGGGCGTCACGCTGACGCTGGAAGGCGATGCAAACGACTACACAGGGAAAGGGCTCTCCGGAGGTCGGCTTGTCGTTTACCCTCCCAAAAACTCACTCTTCACCCCCGAAGAAACAATCCTGGTCGGAAACACCTCTCTTTATGGCGCAACGGCCGGAGAAGCCTACTTTTATGGTATTTCTGGAGAGCGGTTCGCCGTGCGTAACAGCGGCGCACAGACTGTTGTTGAAGGCGTTGGAGACCATGGTTGTGAATATATGACTGGCGGCGTCGTCGTTGTGCTGGGCAAAACCGGTCGTAACTTTGCCGCAGGCATGAGCGGCGGTATTGCTTTTGTTCTGAACAAAAACAACCGCTTTGAAAAACAATGCAATCTAAGCCTGGTTGAACTGGAGCCGGTGAGCACGGTGTCAGATAAAAAATTACTTAAAGGACTCATTGAAAAACATGTGCAGTATACCAACAGCAGAAAAGGCACAAAAATTCTGGATCAATGGGAAAAGATGCTTCCACGTTTTGTAAAGGTCATTTCAGTCGAATACAAAAAAGTTCTGGAAATACGCTTAGCAAGAAAGGCGAAGGAGGCGGCTATTTATGGGTGACCCGAAGGGATTCTTAAAAATGCACCGAGAGGTTCCCAAACGGCGACCTGTTCCGGTGCGTGTCCAGGACTGGAAAGAAGTCTATGATCCTATCTCGGAAGAAATTCTAAGACAACAAGGCGCGCGCTGTATGGATTGCGGCGTTCCCTTTTGTCAAGGCTGGTCAGGTTGCCCGGTTCAAAATATCATCCCTGAATGGAACGATCTTGTCTATCGGGACCGATGGAAAGATGCATTAAAAGCGCTCCACACCACCAACAACTTTCCTGAATTTACGGGTCGCCTCTGTCCAGCGCCCTGCGAAGAAGCCTGCGTTTTGGGGATTATTGATGACCCTGTTTCAATCCGCACAATTGAGTCCAATATTATTGATAAGGGATTTTCAGAAGGATGGGTTGCACCCATTCCTCCGTCCGATGAAACAGGGAAAAAGATCGCCATTATCGGTTCCGGCCCGGCCGGACTGGCGGCCGCACAACAGCTCCGAAGAAGCGGCCACACCGTCACCGTCTTCGAAAAAGACGACCGTATCGGCGGGTTACTTCGATATGGCATTCCTGACTTTAAAATGGAAAAAAAGGTGCTTGACCGTCGCCTGAAACAAATGATTGTCGAAGGGGTTGTCTTTAAAACCAATGTAGATGTCGGCAAAGATATCACCGTAGAAACGCTTAAAAGTGAATTTGACGCTGTCTGTCTGGCCATCGGGGCAAAAATGCCAAGAGATCTTCCTGTTCCGGGACGTGACCTAAAGGGCATTCATTTTGCGATGGATTTTCTGATGCAACAAAACAAACGAAATGCAGGGGATCAGATTGATCCAGGCATTGAGATCACTTCCCACAACAAACGGGTAGTGATTATTGGAGGAGGCGATACCGGGGCAGACTGTCTTGGAACCTGCCATCGCCAAGGGGACACCAAAGACTTCCAACTCTCCAGAAAGAATATTAACCACGTCGAGCTGCTACCTCAACCGCCAGATGACCGATCTGAGACAACGCCCTGGCCTTTGTGGCCCTTACGTCTTAGAACATCTCCCGCACATGAAGAAGGTGGCATCAGAAAGTGGACCGTATTAACAAAGGGATTTTCCGGAAAAAACGGAAAAGTTGAGAAACTGCACGGGGTCCGGGTCAAGATGAAAGACAACGGCCAAGGCGGCGTTCAATTTATTGAGGTACCGGACAGCGCATTTGAAATGGATGTGGATCTTGTCCTTTTAGCAATGGGGTTTACTGGACCCGCGAAAGAAGGTCTTTTGAACGACCTCAAGGTACTCACGGATGCCAAAGGAAATGTTATCGTCGATGAGAATCACATGACCAATGTGAGAGGTGTCTTCGCCGCGGGGGACGTGAAGCTCGGTGCATCCCTGATCGTCTGGGCCATCTATGAGGGGCGTGAAGCCGCCAAAGGGATAGAACAATATTTACTAAAGCGTGACTCCAGCAAGAAAACCCAGGATTAGAACACCCGCTTTATTGCCCCAAACAGGCCCTTCCATTTCGTTACAATTTAATCTTTCTTATCCTCGTTATCTAATTTATCGGGTAATTTTAGATATTAAACAAACCAGAAAACAAGTGTATAACACCACTCATGAGCGCCAGAACGACGAGAATCAAGAACGTATTCACAGAATATTTAAGCATCAAATAGAGTTTCCTGTCAGTTTGTTTAAGTTTTTTGGTCTTTTTCAGGATTGGCGTCATCCAGGAAAGGACAATATTAGCGATTCCTCTTCGATCCCCTTCCATATTCGGCACGACTGTAAAGCGCATAAGGAATCTATATGTAAAATTAAGGAGTTGGCCAATGATGTTCATCGGCCTTTCAACATCACACATTAAAATAAGTCTATTTTTATCAGAATTATTACGGGCAAAGTGGAGGTAGGTTTCGTCAAACATAAAGGCCTCACCGTCTCTCCATGAATACTTTTCTCCATCGACGTTGATGTAACAATTATCTGAGTTTGGCGTTGCTAAACCAAGGTGATATCTCAAAGAGGTTGCTGCAGGATCCAAATGGCGAGTGAGCCTGGAATCAGGAGGTAAAATAGAAAACATGGCACCATTGACTGTTGGAATTCTCCCTAGGATCTTTGTCGTTTCAGGGCACAAGCGTCTGGCCGAATGATGGGTATAGCCATACCATTTAATGTAAAACTTGCTCCATCCATATTTGTAGAATGTGCGAAAACCAATATCGTAATATGAAGCTTCTCCCGGCTTTTTCGTATTCTCAAAACAACCTTTTTCATATAAAGAAAGGACTTCTTTTCTGATTACTTGCCAATTATTTTGAATTTCATCCAGCTCTCCGAAGTCTTTCATCTTCATTATTGAGCATCGCGCCCGCCGTTTTGTGAACAAATAAAGCAAACAATTTATGGGTGTAAAAATAGGCCATCCTTTTCTGAGATATTCAGAAAGACTGGCATACCGTTCTTGCCCTCTCAAACAATAAACATAAGCCATCGACACGACAATAAAGGCAATTAGCCATACGGCAATAAACATAGTGGTTTTTTATTTACCTCCATAAAATGGTCGAATAAACGATCCCGAAGCAAGCAACGGAGCTCTCACTTCGCAATAAAATCCAAAAATAGAAAACAGTGCAGCCAACACCTT
>JBHHWW010000017.1:0-20095 GCA_046756725.1 Nitrospiria bacterium
ACCCCCAAAATGGTAAAAACACTATCACAGGGTTCTAATTGTGTCAATTAACGAACAGGAATTTTTCGGTTCGTTTCGCCGGTTTTTACAAAATAAATCACGGAAGAGATAGAAGGTTTGGGAGCAATCAAATTTCCACTAGATTAGCCCTGACTGGATTGTTCTGCTTCAATCCAATTCCGAATGGTCTTTTTGACTCTGTTGATTGGAATGGCGAATCCAATGCCCTGACCTGATGCGATGATGGCGGTGTTGATACCGATAACCCGTCCGGAAACGTCCAAAAGAGGTCCGCCACTGTTTCCGAAATTGATTGAAGCGTCTGTTTGAAGAAAGTTTTCCTCATCGGGCAACCCCAGATGGTTTCGGCCGGTCGCACTGATGATGCCCACCGTCACCGTGCGGTCCAGGCCAAAGGGGTTGCCGATTGCGATGGCCCATTGGCCCACTTCCAAGAGACCGGAGTCACCCAATTTAGCGACAGGAAGATCTTCATTAGGGGGAATCTTGATAACAGCAAGATCGCGTTCTGAATCTCTTCCAATGACTTGGCCCACAAATTCTCGTTGGTCGGATAAGCGGACGGTGATTTCGTCTGCATCGGCAATCACATGATGATTCGTTAAAATAAATCCTTCTGTATTAATGATAAATCCAGAACCGAGGCTTTTCTGACGTAGTTGACGAGGGGTTTCCTTAAAAAAACGATTGAGAAATTTCTTGAAAAAATCTCTTCCTTCAGAATCAGATCTTGCAGGGTGACTGACAAAATGCACTGAACTGATATTCACAACGGAGGGAGTAATTTTTTTCGCAACCCGAATAAAGGCTTGCTCTGCAATAAGAAGCGCTTTTGCCGGTATTTCTTCAACTGGTTCAGAAACTTCGTCAGTAAAGGTCAAGGATGTCGGAATAGAGAAGGTTGGACTTGTTTCATTTTGACAAGAGATCAGAAGCGGGACGATAAACGCCATATAGAAGATAATGGGCCATTTTTTTTTAAGTAACTTCCGGAAAGACTGCATTGATTTATCCTTTGAGTAGCTTATACTCAATGCTGTCAACAAGCGCCTGCCAACTGGCTTCGATAATATTCTCAGAGACACCGACAGTTCCCCATTTTTTTATCCCGTCTCCTGATTCAATCAAGACCCGAACCTTGGAGGCAGTTCCGTCACTTGCGGTCAGAACCCGCACTTTGTAATCCAGCAACCGGACTTCCGAGAGAAGCGGATAAAATTTTTCCAGGGCCCGCCGCAATGCATGATCAAGCGCATTGACCGGACCGATTCCCATGGCCGCAGTATGTTCAATTTTTCCATTCACGGAGAGCCGGATGGTTGCCTCTGACATTGAAGGCTTCTGTGAATCATCCGGTCCATTCCCTTTCTCAACAATCACTCGAAAACCAATGAGATCAAAATATTTCCATTTTTTTCCAAGAGCGCGATTCATTATTAACTCAAAGGAACCTTCCGCTCCTTCAAATTGATATCCGACATGTTCCAGCATTTTTAGTTTTTCCAGAATTTCTGTTATTTGAGGACTGTCATCAGAGAGCGGAATATTGTACGTTTTTGCCTTTTCAAGCAAACTGCTTTTGCCTGCAGAATCGGAAATTAGAATCCGTTGACGATTGCCCACCTGTGAGGGAAGTACGTGTTCGTAAGTTTCAGAATTTTTCCGCACGGCGTGAACATGAATGCCTCCTTTGTGGGCAAAAGCAGACTCACCCACATAGGCTTGATGTTTGTTATGTGGAAGATTTGCAATCTCGCTGACATAGCGGGAGACATCCCGAAGATGTCGCAACTGCTCATCCGAGATACAATCAACTTTCATTTTCAATTTTAAATTGGGCAAGATGGCGCACAAGTTTGCGTTTCCACAGCGTTCACCATAGCCATTAATAGTACCCTGCACCTGAGAAATGCCGAGAGACACCGCCGTTAGTGCATTTGCAACCGCCATTTCAGAATCATTGTGGGTATGGATGCCAAGTGGTCCGTCAATCTCTTGCAATACAACCTGTAAAACTTCTTTGATCTGCCAGGGCATCATGCCGCCATTGGTATCACAAAGGACCAGTGATTCTGCGCCTGCTAATCGTGCAGCTTTGAGCGTTTTCAGGGCATATTCGGGATCGGAAAGGTAGCCGTCAAAAAAATGCTCTGCATCGTAAAAGACGCGTTTCCCCTTTGATTTTACATATTCAATCGAGTCCGAAATCATTGCCAGATTCTGCCTCAGCGTAATGCCCAGGGCATCCGTCACGTGGAGATTCCAGCTTTTGCCAAAAAGCGTGATCCAATCTGTTCCCGCATTTAACAATGCCTTGATGGTGGCGTCTTTAGAAACCTGATTCTTCGCTTTGCGCGTCGAGCCAAATGCAACCAGCGCAGCTGACTTTAAGGAAACCTTCTTCATTTCTTCAAAAAATAGAACATCTTTCGGATTGGCGCCAGGCCACCCGCCTTCGATAAAATGGACACCCAGTTCATCCAGTTTTCGAACAATCCGGAGTTTGTCTTCCACCGAAAAGGAAACATCCTCTGATTGCGCACCATCTCGCAATGTTGTGTCATATATTTCTAGCTGACGCATAATCCCTGCCTGCATTATTTATTACATTATTTGTAACAGTCCAGCTTCTTGGACTTTTTCTTCAGGATTAAGGTGCGAGCACAGAACCGAAACGTATATGTTTATGCGTGGAGATTCTACCATCACAGCAACCCAACCACAGAGGAAAAGACGAGCAAGCTGAACAGCTACCATTATTTCACTTTTTTATCTTCTATACCACTCAAATTAAACGCTTCATGAAGTGTTTGAACCGCCAACTCCGTGTGTTTTAACTCAATCACACAGGAAATTTTAATTTCGGAAGTCGAGATCATCATAATATTCACCCCCTTTTCTGCCAACGACGAAAAAGTTTTGGCGGCGACCCCGGAATGGGAGCGCATCCCGACGCCCACAATAGAAACCTTTGCAATTTGCTCAGTGAGGACAACATCCTGAATTTCTAAGGCATCTGTCAGCTTTGATAAAATCTCTTTTGCCCGAATTGCATCCCCCTTCGGAACAGTAAACGAGAGGTCCGTCAGACCACCTTGACCGACATTCTGAATGATCATGTCAACCAGCATGTAATCATCTGCCAATGCAGAAAAAATTTTGGACGCAATTCCCGGGTGATCCGGCACCCCGACCAGAGTCACTTTTGCCTGATGTTTATCATAGGTCACCCCGGACACAAGTTCCTGTTCCATTTCTTGATCCTCCTCTGTCACCAATGTTCCTTCGTGATCATTAAAACTTGAACGAACACGAACCGGCACATTGTATTTCATTGCAAACTCGACTGCCCTGGTATGGAGGACCTTTGCACCTAAACTAGCCATCTCCAGCATCTCTTCATAGGATATTTTTGAAATCAGCCTTGCAGAAGGAACAATATTGGGATCTGTGGTATAAATACCATCTACATCCGTATAAATATCACAAAGATCAGCCCTCAAAGCCGCAGCAAGTGCAACCGCTGTGGTGTCAGAACCGCCTCGCCCCAAAGTCGTCACATCCGAAGACTGATTAATGCCTTGAAACCCGGCAACTATTGGAATGACATTTTTGTCCATCGCCTCTTTTAAGCGGTCCGCATGGATTTGTTCAATTCTTGCTTGAGTGTGAACACTGTTCGTCAAAATCCCCACTTGTCTTCCGGTGAACGATATTGCTTCCAGGTTGAGCTCTTGAATCGCCATTGCCAAAAGTGCAATTGTAACGCGTTCTCCTGTCGAGAGAAGCATGTCCATCTCCCGGCGGCTTGGAGAAGAAGCAACTTTACGGGCCATCCGCGTTAGACGGTCCGTTTCTCCAGTCATTGCTGAAACCACAACAACAAGGCGGTGTCCTTCTTGAGAGGTTCGGGCAATCCGCTTTGCAACAATACGGATCCGGTCAATATTCCCGACAGATGATCCACCATATTTTTGAATAATCAAAGCCATTTGAAGCAATCAGCCATTACATGAAAAAATGACCTTGGAGGTCATCGTAAGACGAGCAGGAAGGGGGAAAATACAAAAAATATTTCGTAAAAAATGGGAGGGAAGGTTGTTCCATACATTTAAACCATAATTCTGACTTGAACAGAGAGTTTGCTAAAGTCCCAGCGCATTTAAAAGATCTTCCACTTTCCCTTTAATCAAGGTCGGTCTTTTCGAAATTTTAATCGAAAAATCAGCATCTTTTAACCCATGTCCAGTCAAGGTACAAACAACCTGTTCCCCTTTATTGAAAAAACCTGATTTGCCCAACTTGATCATGCCTGCAACACCGGCAGCCGATGCAGGTTCACAAAAGACCCCTTCCAGACCTGCAATCATTTGATATGCCCCAATGATTTCCTCGTCGGTCACCATGTCGATCTTTCCATGCGATTCGGATGCAGAGGATTCGGCACGCTTCCAACTTGCCGGATTTCCGATTCGAATGGCTGTCGCAATCGTCCTGGGTTTTTTGATGACCCGACCAAGAACAATCGGTGCAGCCCCGGCCGCCTGATAGCCCATCATTTTTGGAAGAGATGAAATCTTCCCTTCCTTATAGTACTCTTGATAGCCCATCCAATAGGCAGTAATATTTCCGGCATTTCCCACTGGAAGGAAATGATATGTCGGCGCACTTCCCAGACGATCACAAACTTCAAAGGCGGCTGTCTTTTGACCTTCGAGACGGTAGGGGTTGATTGAATTGACCAATGTGATGGGGTAGTTCTCAGAAACCTCCGTCACCAAAGACAAGGCTTCATCAAAATTTCCTTCAATTTGGAGAACATCAGCTTGATGAATGACTGCCTGTGCCAGTTTCCCCATTGAAATTTTCCCCTGAGGAATCAAAACATAGGCCTTCATTCCGCCTCGGGTACTATATGCCGCAGCAGAAGCAGAGGTATTTCCAGTCGAGGCACAAATCACAATTTCTGCGCCTGCTTCTTTTGCCTTGGAAATAGCGAGGGTCATCCCTCGATCTTTAAAAGAGCCCGTAGGATTCGCTCCCTCGAACTTAAGAAAAAGATCCACGTCAAGATTCGCCGCAGCCGCCAGACGTGGCGCCGGGATCAACGGGGTGCCGCCTTCCTGAAGCGTTACGACAGGCGTGCTGTCATTGACAGGAAGAAACTGTCGATAGGATTCTATGATCCCAGGCCAACTCATAAGGGATCTTCTCCTTCAATTCTGATAAACAGCGTTTCTCCTGAAACATCGTCAAGCTGATCAATTTCCAGGATGGCATTGCGGAGATTCTTTTCCTTTGCCAGATGCGTCATCATCACCAGCGGAACATGCCCTCCAATTTTTCTCCCCTGCTGAATAACGGAAGCAATGCTGATATTAAATTCCCCTAAAATGCCGGAAATTCGGGAAAGCACACAAGGCTGATCACGGACCATAAACCGCAAATAATAAAGGGAGGTGATTTCTCCGATCGGTTTAATCCGAAGATGTTTCCTGAACTTTTTAACGAAAGAACGTGCAGGCACTTTCGTAGGCGATTCGGACAAAATATGGCGTGAAATATCAATCAGATCATTGACAACAGCGCTTCCCGTCGGAAGGCTTCCTGCCCCCTGCCCATAAAATAAAAGCTCTCCAACCGTCTCGCCAACAACGACAACCGCATTAAAGACACCATCGATCTTTGAAAGGAGCGTTGCCTTCGAAATCATTGTCGGGTGAACACGCGCCTCAATTTCCTGATCTCTTTGTTTTGTAATCGCAAGCAGTTTGATCTCATAGCCAAATTCATCGGCAAAGGCAATATCAATCGGGGTAATTTTTTCAATCCCTTCCGTATAGATTTCCTTTAACGATATGTCCGTTCCAAAAGCAAGACTTGCCAAGATGGCCAGCTTATGAGCCGAATCTCCGCCTCCAACATCCAGTGTCGGATCCGCTTCTGCAAAACCAAGACGCTGGGCATCTTTCAAAATATCAGAAAAAGACCGTCCTTCATCACGCATTTTTGAAAAAATATAATTGCAGGTTCCATTCATAATGCCATGAATAGTAAGGATCTTTTCAGACGCCAACGCTTCTTTCATGGCGCGAACAATGGGAATTCCACCACAAACGCTGGCCTCAAATCCGACTTCCACCCCCAGTGATGAGGCAGCATCAAAGATCTCCTCTCCATGAATGGCAAGCAGGGCTTTATTGGCCGTCACCACATGCTTCCCTTTATTTAAGGCCTCCAAGACAACTGTTTTTGCTGTGGTTGTCCCTCCAATCAGTTCCACCATAATATCGATCTCAGGGTCGTTGAGAACGGCTTGAATATCGGTTGTCAAAAGACCTTCAGGCAGTGCAATCCCTCGATCATCAGTGATGTTCCGGTCTGCAATCTTTCGAATTTCTATGGAGTTGCCCAGGCGACGTGCCAGTAGATTTTTTTGCGAAAGCAGGATCTTAATTGCACCGGATGCAACTGTCCCAAAACCGATAAAGCCAATATTGATAGAAGATTTCATAAAAATATCCGGTTAAGAAATCTTTAGAGCCCGCTTAATTCCCTGAATAGCTTGTCTTGTCCGGTGCTCATTTTCAACCAGCGCAAAGCGAACATGGTCATCCCCGTATTCTCCAAATCCAATACCTGGAGAGACCGCCACTTTTCCCTCACTCAATAGATGTTTTGAAAAGGCGATCGATCCCTGCTCTCGAAATGCTTCAGGAATTTTAGCCCAGACAAACATCGTCGCCAAGGGTTTTTCAATCTTCCACCCAATCCGGTTCAATCCACCGACCAGGACATCACGACGTTGACGATAGAGTGCGACTGTATTTTGGACACAATTTTGTGGCCCATTGAGGGCGATAATTCCGGCAATTTGAAGCGGCTGAAAAATGCCATAATCCAAATAGCTCTTCAACTGTGTGACCGCAGCAATAATTTCCTTATTCCCAACACAGAAACCGATTCTCCAACCTGGCATGTTATAACTTTTTGAGAGGGAAAAGAACTCAACCCCGATTTCCTTGGCACCGGGAATCTGCAAGAGGCTTGGCGCGTTATAACCATCGAATACAATATCGGAATAAGCTAGGTCATGCACAACAAGCAGGTCATTTTCATGCGCAAAATCAACAATTTTTTTAAAAAAACCGAGATCGACAACTTGGGTTGTCGGATTGTGCGGAAAATTAATGATCAGCATTTTAGGACGCGGCCAGGCTTGTTTCGTCGCAGCCGCCATATCCTCAAAAAAATCACGATCCGGGCGGAGTGGGATCGAACGAAGCTCTGCCCCTGCAATGATTACGCTGTAGGTATGAATCGGATAGGTCGGACTGGGGGCCATGACGATATCTCCAGGGCCAACCAGAGCCAGAGCCAAATGAGCGATTCCTTCCTTAGAGCCAATTGTCACAATTGCTTCCGATTCAGGGTCAAGCATGACATTATATCTGTTTTTATACCAATTCGTAATAGCCAGGCGAAGTTTCCGGATCCCTTTGGAGGCAGAATACCTGTGGTTTTTTGGGTTATTGATAGACTCAACCGCCTTGGCAACAATATGGTCAGGCGTGGGTTGATCGGGATTCCCCATCCCGAAATCAATAATATCCTCTCCACGATGCCGGGCATCAATCTTCATGGCATTGACGGCATTAAAGACATAGGGAGGAAGTCGTTTTATTCTTGGAAATTCGCGCAAAAAAACTCGTCGTCACAGAAAAAAGAAGGGCTGATTCTATTTAAAAGGGGATAGGTTGTCAAACACAGCTGGGTTCGTGGAACCCCTTCCCAGAAGAGATTTTTTGTCAGAAATCTTTCTCCGAAAATTGTTCGATCTCACTCAAAATACGATGACATTCTCTTGTCACATCGCCTGCTGAGGTAATCGATGACACCATCGAAACGCCGTCTGCGCCGGCAAGAAACACTTTTTTTATCTGCCCAATGCCAATCCCTCCTAGGGCGAAAAGAGGAATATTTGTCCTGGTTTTAATCGTTTCAAATTCTATTAAACCCAGTGGTTTACCAAAAACACGTTTCGAAGGCGTCTCGAAAACAGGCCCCAAAACACAAAAATCTGCCCCTGTGGATTCCGCCTGTTGGACCTCTTCAAGGCTGTGACAAGAACAGCCGATCAATTTTTGATCCCCTAATAGGTTACGAACGACCTCAACCGGCAGACCGTCTACGGGCAGGTGGACGCCATCTGCATCAAGTGCGAGACAGAGGTCAACGCGGTCGTTAATCAGCAGTTTCATTCCCAGGGCGACAGTGACTTTTTTTACTTCAGATGCAAGATCGAATTGTGCCTTCAGAGAAAGATCTTTCTCCCGAAATTGGACTGCCGACACACCTGCTTCCCCAGCTTGGTGGATGACTTGAAGTAGCGACCGGGGACCACACTGATGGCGGTCTCCAATCATATATAGCTTGAAATCAACGACAGACATTTATTTTTGAAGAAGAAGGAAGGAGGTTCTTACGAAGAAAACCTTGACGAAACGTTACTAGGCGCCTAGATCATGCCATCCAGGGGGCTACTTGCTTGGGCGTAGAGCTTTTTAGGAATGCGGCCCGCAAGATAGGAGAGTCGGCCTGCTCTGACACTGAGCTTCATCGCCTCCGCCATATGAATCGGGTATTTTGCACCTGCAATAGCCGTATTCATTAACACACCATCACAGCCCAATTCCATAACGATGGCGGCATCAGAAGCCGTTCCGACACCTGCATCGACAATGATCGGAACCGACACGGTCTCCATGATAATCTTGATATTATAAGGATTTCGTATCCCAAGACCCGAACCGATGGGAGCCGCAAGCGGCATCACAACAGCGGCACCGGCGTCCACCAGTTTTTTTGCCATAATGGGATCATCATTGGTGTAGGGAAGAACGATAAACCCTTCCTTGACCAGGACACGTGTTGCCTCTAAGAGAGCTTCATTGTCTGGAAAAAGTGTCTTTTCATCTCCGATGACCTCCAATTTGATCATCTCGGAAATCCCCGCAGAACGTGCCAGACGCGCAGTTCGAATCGCTTCCTCTGCAGTGTAGCAACCGGCTGTATTTGGGAGAATCTTATAGATTTTGGGGTCAAGATAATCCAGGAGATTTTCTTTGGTCGGATCTGTGATGTTAACACGGCGAACGGCAACCGTCACACAATCCGCACCAGACATTTCAATTGCCTTCTTTGTTTCTTCAAAAGAAGCGTACTTCCCTGTTCCGACAATCAGTCTTGATTGAAATGGTATGTTTCCAACAATGAGCGGCGCATCAGAGGGCATATGAACCTCCCCCGACAAAACCAATGATTTCAACCTGATCTCCTTCAAGCAATTTTTTTTCGCCGTAGCATTTTTTTTCAATAATTTCCATATTCACCTCAACTGCAATTCGATCAGGCATGATTTCCATTTTTTGTAAAAGCTGAGATACGGATATCTCAGATGTAACTTCTTGACTGGCGCCATTCACAATAAGTTGCATCAGCTAAACGATTGGCCACACCCGCAGGTTGTCTTTGCGTTCGGGTTTTTGATCGAAAATCCTGCCCCCTGAAGGTCATCAATATAATCAACAACTGTCCCTTTTAGCATTGGTTCGCTGTAAGGATCGACAAATACCTTCAAACCGTGCATTTCCATCACATTGTCTTCATTAGTGGAATTCTCTTCGAAAGCCATACCATATTGAAATCCTGAGCATCCCCCGCCCTCAACATAGACGCGAAGACCATATCCAGCTTTCGCTTCACCCAACATAATCTCTTTGACCTTGACGCTGGCTCGCTCGGTAATAACAATCATCTTTTTTCCCTCATTTCCCTTATTACGCTACTTTACTTGATTTTATCAAAACTTACGAACTACTTTCGATTTCATTGCGGATGCGCCCTCTCATGAGGCAATGGGATCAAGAACCAAGGGACATCGTCCCAATTCAACATGGCGTTCAAATTCATTCCGAAAATGCTGAAAAATGCTTTCTACAGAAATGGCTGCCCCGGTCAGAAGAAAACATTGGCCCCGCCCCTTGACCATTCCACAAACTTGATCCAGTTGATCGAGATCTTTTTCACTCCCCGCCCCTGATTCGATCTTTTCTAATATTTCAGAAAGATGGACTGTGCCTAGTTTACAAGGAGGGCATTGACCGCAGCTCTCTCTGGCAAAAAACCGGGCATATTGAATTGCAATACGAAGCATGCAGCTTTCTTCTGACATCACAATTACCGCGCCCGTACCTAACCCGGAGCCGATTTTTTTCAAGGCATCAAACTCAAGCGGAACGTCCGCCTGCGACGCGGGGATAACGGATGTTGAAGGCCCTCCTGGAAAAACGGCCTTCAGCCGGTTGTTATTTTTTATTCCTTCACCGCAGGTTTCGATCAATTCCATGAGAGGCATGCCAAGCGGTCTTTCATAAAGGCCTGGACGATTGACATCTCCGGTAAGCGTAAAAATCATTGTTCCAGGAGAACATTGGTCTCCGACTGAACGAAACAAATCTTCCCCCTCCCGAATAATGAACGGAATATTCGAGAGGGTCTCTGCATTATTTACAACCGTAGGCTTTCCGAAAAGGCCATGCACCGATGGATAATAAGGAGGCTTTTGACGCGGGGCTGCAACCTTCCCTTCGATCACTTCTAATAGCGCCGTTTCCTCTCCCGCAACGTAAGAGCCCGGGGTTGGACAGATTTTTAACTCAACTCCAGGCTGTGCGCCTTCAGAGGACCTTCCCCAATGACCATGCGACTTTGAATCTTTAAGGGCTGTCTCCATAAACTGAAGCTCTTCCTCGTAGCGGCCATTGATGTAAAGATAGGCTTCTTTGGCCCCTGCTGCATAGGCGGAAATAAGGACACCTTCAATCATCTGATGGGGATTCTCCCTCAGGAGGAGACGATCTTTAAAAGTTCCCGGCTCATCTTCGGCTGCATTACAACAAAGATAATGATGTTTCTCACTTTGCTGAACAACCATCTCCCATTTTTTCCAGGTCGGAAATCCTGCCCCACCCCGACCACGAAGTCCGGCCCGTTTAACTCTTTCAAGTACAACAGAAGGACTTAGTTCAGTAATTGCCTCCGTCAAACCAAGGTATCCCCCTTTCGAGGCATATTCCTCATATGATAGAGGCATCACCTTTTTAAGCTGATCCAGAGAGAGATCATTCTCTGTTAAAATCCGTGAAGCATTCACTAAAAACTCTTCATTCATACTCGATCGGGCAACAGACACGTCATAACGACATTAATTTTCGATTTCTTGCTTGCATATGCGGCCGATGTTCTCGATTTGATTGAATAGTCGAATCAAGAATCTCACCACATTGCATACAACGAAGTCCTTTAAAAACAAAATTCCCTGTATCATCTCTCATATCGTGAAAGCTCTCATCAATCATGAAGCCACTACATCTTGGACAACTCATTGATTATCCCTCCATTTTTTATTGACACATCTCTTGAGGAAAGCAAAATAAATGCCAATATAAAAAAAATGAAAACAATATATAAATCAATAAGTTATGAATCTAATCACATAAAATATAACGTTTCAAAAATAAAACACTACTTCAATATTAGATATATTTTCTTTTAAATACAATGACTTATAGAAAAATGTAACCCATCGGCAGATTTGTTTCATTGTGAAACGGTTTTTGGCTTCGACAAAGAATACCCTTTTAACTTTCTCCAAAGAGTGGTTCTACTCATTTTAAGACGCTCAGCCGTATTTTTATAATTCCATCCTGTCTGCTCCAACACCCTCAAGATAAGATCCTTTTCCACGACTTGTAACGGATCTTCCCCTCCGGGGATTTTCCCGGTTATTTTTTGTTGAGGTCTTTGAATATCTTTTTGGAGATGCTCTGCCCCCAGGCTCTCTCCGGTGCAAAATATCATCGCATTTTCAATAATATTTTCCATTTCACGGATATTCCCCGGATAATCATATCTGGTTAGAATGTTCATTGCTTCACTCGTAACGTCGGTCACCTTCTTTCCTGTTTCACGATTGAATCGGTCAATAAAATGTTTCACCAACAGAGGAATATCATCCTTTCTTTTCCTCAATGGGGGGAGTGAAATGGGGACGACCTTAAGTCGATAATAAAGATCTTCCCGAAATTCCCCTATTTCCACGGCTTTTTTCAAATTCTTATTCGTCGCTGCAATCAATCGTACATCCACCTTCATTCGACGGGCATCACCCACCTTTTCAAATTCTCCCTCCTGAACAACACGAAGCAATTTAACCTGTGTTGCAGGACTGATCTCCCCTATTTCATCAAGAAATAAGGTGCCTCCATCGGCCAACTCAAACCGGCCTAGTTTATGCGTAATGGCACCTGTAAAAGCACCTCGTATGTGACCAAATAATTCACTTTCCAAGAGACTTTCTGCGAGAGCGGCACAATTAACCCGGATAAAAGGTTTATCCTCTCTTTTGCTGTACTGATGAATTGAGTGAGCGACCAACTCTTTTCCAGTTCCACTCTCACCCTCAATGAGAACCGTCGCATTCGTTTTAGCAATCTTCGGGATCAGATCATAGATCTCCTTCATTTTTTCGTTCTGTCCCACCATATTTTGGAAACAATAGATTTCCCGGAGGACCTCCGTCATGACCTGGCTTTTAATCCGTTCCTCAATTAATTGCCACATGAACTTTGCAGCCAAACCACCAATCACCTCGACATCGGCATAATCCTTTTCTAAGGCATCTCGAACAAGATGATTGCCCGTGACATCAATAATGAGATCAACTGTTTTTTTTAAAATTTGACGGTAATCAGTGACGGCTGGAATTTTACACCGGCGGGCAAGATCAAGTCCTGGGGCTTGAGAATAGGTATCGGCAATACCCACTACTTGAACAAGGGGATCCTTGCACAGTATCTCAACCAGTGCGGACCCCCCTCTGCCCGCCCCAATAATTGCAACCCGAGTCATAGCGAATGGATTCTTGCCGAAGGAATCATGATGAATATCTCAATAAATTTCTTATATTATAGATATGAAAATCAGAGGACTTCGTCCACGGTCTTGCAGAGATCATGAACGGAGTCAGCAGAACGTTTTAAGTCTTCTATCTCTTCGGGTGACAGATGAATCTCAAGAACCTCTTCAATGCCTTCTGCTCCTAATTTCACAGGAACGCCGATAAAAACATCTTTCAGTCTATATTCTCCCTGACAAAGCGCTGAACACGCGAGGATTTTTTTCTTGTCTTTTAAAATCGACTCCAGCATTTCAATAACCGCTGCTGACGGCGCATAATATGCCGATCCAGTTTTCAAAAGACGAACGATTTCAGCGCCGCCATTCCGGGTGCGCTGCACAATTGCATCAAGGCGCTCCTTTGAGATCAGCTCCATAATTGGAATACCAGAAACAGTGGTGTATCGTGGAAGGGGGACCATACTGTCACCATGTCCTCCCAATACAAGTGTTTGAATATTTTCAACCGAAACATTCAACTCATAAGCAAGAAAGGATCGGAATCGCGCCGCGTCAAGAACGCCGGCCATCCCCAATACGCGATTTTTTGGAAAGCGGCTCACACGATATGCCGCATAGGTCATCGCATCAAGCGGATTTGAAACGATTATCAGTATTGCATTTGGAGATTTTTGAACGACTTTAGAGGTAACTTCTTTAACGATTTTTGCGTTCACTCGAAGGAGATCATCCCGGCTCATCCCCGGCTTTCTTGCCAACCCCGATGTGATAACCGCAACGTCGGAATCAGATGTTTCTTCGTAAGACGCAGTTCCCGTCAGTCTTCCATCATAACCGTAAATAGGGGCCGTTTCAGCTAAGTCAAGCGCCTTCCCTGTAGGCATATCTCCTTCAATATCAACCAACACCACGTCAGCGAGTTCTTTTTCCGCCAAGCGTTGTGCTACTGTGCCACCAACGTGTCCGGAACCAATAATCGTTACCTTGCGTCTCTTTTTCATCATCTTCGGCTCAATTCACACATTATTATTTAGTCACCAACGAGCCCCGGATTTTAACTGAAACAAGATTATCATGCAAGGCGCAGAGTCCCTTATGGTCACATTAAAAAGAATCGCAACTTTAGATTTATCACTGCTCCATTTCCTGAATCTGGATAGGCTTGAGAGATTATGTGATCATGGATGTGAATCTGAAAAAACTTCGAAGTCGGACAAGACATTCATAGCCAACTGTGAAAGAAGAAGGTCCTGTTCATGATTCAACGCATAAACTCGGCATTGAGCCATATGCACCGGGACAGAATCGACATATTTCGCCAGGCCTTCTTTCGAGACAATTCGGGTAGACGGGTTAAACACATAAATCTGTCGCTCTCCCATCATTAATGGATCGACAGGCCGCAATTCTCGGCTTGCAATGTCAATACGGAAAGAAAGGTCTTTCAACTCTATAGGCAACCGACATCGTATTTTTCTTTCCAAATCAACAGGATCCATCACGTCATTCTGGTTTTCCAGATTTCCAGGGGAAAAGGTGGCATCAAAGGCCATTTTCCATTTAAGATCTCTTTTCCAGATCCGATCCCATTCATAAAAAAGATCCTTTTTCCTCTGTGACTGGGCATGCCTCCAAGACCTGACCTCTAGGAGGAGGGACCAATCCGTTAAATCGACATAACCCTCCAAATGCTCAAGCGGATTGTATGGAAAAATTTCTTTCAGAGTGGATCTGAAAATTTCTTTCATATGCAGATCAATAGCGCGCGTTGTGCGGTGGTAGTACACGTTAAAGTAGAGATATGAACGACTGTTCAGAAACATGGTTAATGTAGGCAAACCAGCCTTATGAAGCGTCAAGCCTTGTTCCGTAAAAAAAGTATAATGAATCAGACGATTCAAATCGATTGGCCCCACGGAAACACCACACATGAACGAATCACGAAGCACATAATCAAGGTTGTCCGCAGTAAAAATGCCGGAAAAAAGAGGCTTTAAAAGAGTCAACCACCGGGGATAATGCGCGGGTGTTTCATAGGTCTTATCTTTGTGAATTAAAAAAGAAACATGTTTTGGATCGATTTGCTCGTTTTTTTTAAATGGCCCCAATGGGCTTCGCCTGAACCTCTTAATCAGATCTCCCAACTCCTGTTCAATAATCGCCTGTCCTAATTTTTCATGGGTCAGATGGTATTCATCCAAAAAGTTATGGTCGAAAAAATGGCAAAAGGGGCCATGGCCCACATCATGTAGCAAAACAGAAACACGCAAAAGTCCTTCGATAAAAGAAGCCGAGGGGCAATCTGGAACGACTTCTTTGAGAGAGGAGTAAAGATGCCGGGCGAATCGACCCGCCACATGCATCGCCCCGAGAGAATGAACAAAGCGGGAGTGTTCTGCAGAAGGATAGACCCACCGTGCAGACTGGAGCTGGTTAATATAACGAAGTCTTTGTACCCACCTGGAATCAATCAGGTCTTTTTCAGTCGTTTCCTCAGTTGATCCAAATGGAACTGTAAACGGAATATAATTATGGATCGGGTCAGCCATCAGGGCCAGACCTTCATAAAGATATTCCCTGCTGGTTAAAGAGACTTCTTGTAAAAGTGGATTCATCTAAGACGTAAACTCGATCTTTAACGGCAAAATCATAACCAATTCCCTTTGACCTCGCAAGTTGTACACGTCTGTGTTATGGAAGTAAGGTTTTCTCAATGCTCATTAATTTGCCTCGAAAATACAAATGAACACCGTCATCACCACGGGGGAATTAATCCTCATGTCGCTTAAAAACGTGATTTTATAAAGAAAAAATTCTGGAGATTTTTCTTCATCAGAGAAGAATCAAGAAGGTGATCCTATTCAGTCAAGGGATTCTGAAAGGGGGAACTTGTCAGGTCATCATTGGCATCTGTCGGAGAAATAGAATTGTGGCGTCATTTTTTTGCTTCGAGCCGATGTTTTTCCATCCGATAGCGAAGCGTGTCCCGGGATAATCCAAGGAGTTTTGCCGCTCGCGTGACATTGCCTGCCGATTTCTCAAGAGCTTGTACCAGCAAATTACGCTCTACTTCTTCTAGAGAAAGACCCTGTGTCGGCAAAACGACTTCACCATTTTTATTCTCAGTCGCTTTTCCCGGTGGAAGACTTGTTGGAAGACTGCTTCTTAAATTGAGTTCCTTCACGCCAATAATATCGCTGGATGCAAGAAAAACTGCCTGTTCAATAATGTTTCGAAGTTCACGCACATTTCCAGGCCATTCATAATTCATTAAAGAAGTTTCAGCTTCCAGACTTAAAGTCATTGTTTTTTTTCGATACCGTCGACTTTGTTTTTCAAGGAAAAAATTGGCGAGATTTAGGACATCATTCCCTCTTGTTCTTAATGGAGGGGTTTTAATACTGATGACATGAAGACGGAAATAAAGATCAGAACGAAACTTCCCCAAACGAACTAATTCTTCCAAATTTTGATTTGTTGCAGTCAGAATGCGGACATTAATCTTCTGGCTTCTGACGCCTCCCAGACGACGAATCGTCTTTTCTTCGATGACTTTTAAGAGCTTTGTCTGAATGGAAAGTTCAATTTCTCCGATCTCATCCAGAAATAAAGTCCCGCCATCAGCCGATTCAAAGAGCCCATACTTTCTTTCTTTGGCATCTGTAAATGCTCCCCGTTCGTAACCAAAAAGCTCTGATTCGAGTAAATGGTCTGGGATAGAGGCACAGTTGATCTCGACAAAAGGTTGATCTTTCCTGGGCCCGTTGTAATGAATTGCACGCGCGACCAATTCCTTCCCTGTACCCGTTTCACCATTAATCAAGACTGCAGGCGGTTCTCCTTCCACAAGTTGGAATTCAGATTCAGTCAAACGAGTAATCTGATCTTTCAGTAATCTCATGGGAGGAGATTCTCCAACCATTGAGGAGAGTGCAGCCTTCGGCGCATCTCTTTCCCTGTAATAGGAAAGTGCCCCTTCCAGACGCGTCTGCCCCATTGCTTTATCAAGAAGAAGTTTTAATTCACTAAGAAGCAACGGTTTACTGAGATAGTCACAGGCCCCCGCCTTCATGGCTTCAACAGCCGTCTGAATATTCCCATGGGCTGTTATCATAATCACTTTGACATCGGGATCATTTTTTTTAAGTTGAGATAGAACTTCCATGCCATTTTGATCAGGAAGTTGCAAGTCAAGCAATATTAAGTCTGGATGAAAAACTCTTGACTCCAAAATTCCTTCACTCCCCGTTTCTTCAAGGCGGACATCATAGTTGTGTCTGGAAAGATAGCGCTGAATATTCTTCCCCAATGTCGCTTCATCTTCGATAACAAGAACCGCCTGTGACATAATGAATACCCTTATTTCATTGCCGGAAGATGCAGTAAGACCGTTGTCCCCTGCCCTTCACGGCTCAATAGTTTAATGGTTCCCCGATGACGCTCAATGATTCTCTTGGCCAACGAGAGCCCCACACCAATTCCTTTTTTCTTTGTTGTAAAAAAGGGCTAGAATATCCTTTTCATTTCCTCCTTAGAGATACCCATCCCGTTGTCTTGTATTTTGATCTCCGCTTCACTATTCTTATTAAAAAGCCGATTTGATATAAAAAGTTCCCCTCCCTCCGGCATTGCTTCCAATGCATTGGCAATCAGACTTACAAACAACTGTCGCAACGGGACCTCATCAGCTTCAATGATCGGTTCTGAATTTTCCAGGTTGTATGTTATCTTAATATCTTTCCTGTCCATCTCATTTTTAAATGGATTAATCGTTGACCTTAAAAAATCATTCAGAGAAATTGTTGTCAGTACACCTGATGAGACATTCGCATAGGAAAGAAGTTCTCTAATCCATCCTGCAAGACGATCCGCCTCACGAATAATATCTTGTAGAGATTCCAAAAAAGTATCAGGAGAGTCTTCTTCCAAGGCAATCTCTGCTGAAGACCTTATTGAAGCCAGTGGATTTTGTATCCCGTGTGCTACAGCAGAAGCCATTTCACCCACTACAACCATGGTTTCAGACTCAAGAAGTTGATCTTGCTGTGATACGATGACATGATTCGCCCGTCTTGCAATCCAGAAAAGTGTGAAGTATAAAAAAATCCCTCCCAAAAAAGTACTTATCCAAATAAGGCGATTCCCCCCTCGAATCGTACTCAATAATTGAAGTGGAACTTTATATATTTCGACGACACCCACGACGCGATTGACCTTTTTATTCCAAATAGGAATGTATATCTCAGCAAATAAAGGGACTTTTTCATCAAATACATGCTCGCCCTTAATCGGTTTTCCTGATTCTCCGCTGGAGATGGCCAGGTTTCCGGAAATTGCGCGAATCAATTCTGGATTCGGCATAAAGTTATGCCCGATGAAACGCGCATCATTTGACCAGATAATGCTCCCTTCCAAATCATACACATTCGACCGAACAACTTCCGGCATTTCTACTATAGGTTCCAGAAAAACTTGAAATGCCGCCTCAGTTTCTTGGTGCGTCATTCCACTAAAGTAAAGCGTTGCCTCATTTATTTTTAAAAGGCTCTGCACAATTCCCATTGTCACAACAGCATCGCGCTGCAGAATATTATGGGTTAAAAATCGAGACAGTAAAATGGCAGAAACAGTAGAAATAAAAACGATGGAAACAAAGCTCAGGGCGGAAAACCATCTTAAAAAATGAAAGTCCTTACCCTTCAATCAATGTCATCCTATTTTATCCAAACTCAGATAATATCGATGCGATTCACTTGGCGTTTCTGTTGTTTTGAAAATTGACATTCAAACTTGAAAGCTACCAATCCCAATCAACGCCCAGCACATATAAATTTCTGTAATTCCGTATTGGGTTTTTATTGACTGCTTTAAGATTCCGGGTTCCCCCCACATAAATACCCAGATTATCTCGAATATAATAACGGACCATCAGCGTCATATTTTCCCCGTCCGTCTTATGTTGGACGAAACCGCCCGCGTCCATCTGATTGTAGCGGGCAACAAGCATCGTCTGATCCGTAATCAGATAATCTGCTTCTACTGTTAGACCGGAAGCATCAACATCAAAAGGTGAACTCGGTGTATGTTCGAGTTCAATTTTGTCCTGAATATAGGCCCCGTAGATATCCAGATGTTTTATTCTAAAACGCGCGCCAAAGCCGTTTCGAAACCAATTGATGAGATGGTCATCAATCATGCCGGTGTCCACACCCCAATTGGCAAACGCAGAAACATGCCCATAGAAAAATCCGGATCCGCCAAAATCAAACCGCAGCATCACATAAGGGTCTTTCTTGGAATTTACATCTCGAGGGTCATCATCCAGCCCCTGCATAATCCCTGTCTGAAACAGCAACGGTCCAATTCGGGTCGTCAAATCAATTCCATAGGATTCGCCGTTATAGAGGACTTCTGAGGTCACCTCAACAGAATTTCCCCCGGCCGTCTTCATACCGTAAAACTTTGACGCGATGGCATATGACGCAAGGGTAAATCGTGTGAGTCTCCCTCCTTTTACACGTCCAGGCGTGGGTTTTATGTAATGCCGCTCCGTTGGGAAGGAGAAAAAAGTGGATGGATCAATCAAACCAATGCGCAACATCGGTCCAATTACGATTGGATCATTATACGCACTTGAAATGCCCGTCATGGTTCCTAAATTGAAAACAAAAAAAGATCGCCCTAGTACGAATTCCGGACCAGTTTCCGCAAAACCATCTTCGCCTCCTCCCCCTCCTTCGCCTCCTCCACCCTCTGCTTCTGCCTCTGCCTCTGCCTCTGCTTCTTCGCCTTCTCCCGGACCTAGCCCAGAAATTTCCGGTGCCTCGGCCTGGATGTGAATAAAGTAGCTGATATCCTGTGTCAGCGTCCCCGCCAGGAAGAGTTCCAGTTCACGGGGAAAAGCCAGTTCTACCTGGGTTCCTCCAGGTTGATCAAACACCTCAACAAAGTTTCCCATAAACCTTGCTGCAAAAATATTCATGAATGACTTGTCAAGGATCACCTTGCCGATTTTCCGTTTTTTCTTAATTTCTCCTTCTTCAGTTCCAGGGATTTGAAAACCATTTAAATTGAACTGTTCGCCGAAGGGATT
>JBHHWW010000018.1:0-19912 GCA_046756725.1 Nitrospiria bacterium
AGTTCTTTTTGCAATAGGAAGACGCCCGCACCTCAAGGTCTTCGCCCTGTCACGGTCCCTCAATGCCCAACGTTTCAAGGATGTCGTGAATGGTGCGTGGAATATCAATCTTTCGGCCATACAAATTCGTATAGTGGAGAAGAACCGTAGACATTTCCGCCTTGACTTGCCGATAGGAAATTTCCTGCGGAATCTTTTGACCTGCAATGGAAACCAGAAAAACAGCCAATTCATCTTCAGTCGGCTGCTTTCCGTTGATTTTTAGTTGATTGATTGTTCTAATCGCCTTTGTCAGTTCAGCCGATTCCAAGGATTCTGAGGCCAATGAATGGGACAAATGACTGCCCAGAGATGATAGTCCGATAACCACAACGACCCACAAAAAATAGTTGATTCTTCTCAATTGCCTTCCTCAAAAAATTGGGATGATACCGTGAAGCGTCTCTTTATTCAAAGGAAAAGTGTAAAAGACAAGTCTCTCCTTGTTTCCCTTAGGATGTGTAAAAAAATCCGCTTCACCTTGTCAACTTCAAGTTGAGGCGTTAACATAGATAGTGAGAAATGTGGATGGCGTTTTTAAAGGGGCGATTCCTGCTGGAGGTTAGATGGCGATAGAGCTCGAATGCGAAATTTCAAAGGGGAAATTACTTGTTGCAATGCCGAAGTTGGAGGACCCTAATTTTCGACAGACGGTTATTCTGGTTTGTGAGTATGGCCCGCAAGGCGCGCTGGGTGTGGTTCTAAATCGCCCGACGGAGTTGGCCGCCTCCATGTTAATCGATGGATTCCAGGGAATCGTGGGTGCAGAACGTGTCTACGCAGGAGGTCCTGTCGCAAGAAACGGGATGCTCATTCTATGTCGGGGGGATGGCATGGGGGATGGACATAACATCTTCGATGGCGTTTTTGTGCCAAGAGATTTAGAAAAACTAAAATCGACCGAGCCCCTAAGCCATTACGAAGAAGTCCGCTGTTATCTGGGGTATGCCGGATGGTCTCCAGGGCAACTGGAAGCCGAACTGTCTGAAGGGGCATGGAAAGTTCTCCCTTCAGACTCAACATTGATATTCGATGCGGAACCCACGGTTTTATGGTCCCAAATGATGCGTCGTCTGGGAAAGCAATGGGCTTTTTACGCGTCAATGCCCCCTGACCCAAGCATGAATTAAGCATCCCTCGCACTTCCCGACTGATCGGGTGATTTATTCGATTCCCCCAAACCGCCAAAAAATATGAATATTCCGAATCGGCTCACATTCATACGATTGATTCTTGCCTATATCGGCTTTACTGCCATGATGCTCGACCATTGGGTCACAACTTTTTTCTTGATACTGACCTCCGTCCTACTCGACGCAGTGGATGGGAAGGTCGCACGACATTTAATGCAGGTGAGCAAGTCCGGCATTTTTTTAGATGTCATGGTGGACAAGGTGGTCATCATCAGTACGTTTCTATTGATTGGATACAAATTCGACCCGCGTTTTTTTTACTTAGGGTTGCTCATGATTCTGAGGGAATACACAATGGATACCATGCGATCGATCGCGGCCTCTCAGCAAAAGATCATTTCTGCTGATTTTTTCAGCAAGTTAAAAGGCGTCATTTTAATGATCGCAATGGTGGGCGCAATCGGCAATCGCGCATTTTTCAGGAATATACAGCTTGAATTGGCCATGGTGTCGATTGGAGCAGTTGGAATGACGCTGTCCTACATGACATTGGGACGATTTTATCTGAAATACAAGGCGCTACTGATTTCTTGACGGTATTCCATGCGTCTTCAGCCAATCCGCCGTGGTCTTCTGAACCAGGGCTTTAAACCCCGTCGGTGGAAAACCGAGCAACTTCTCGAAATGGGCGATATCGTTCATTTTCGAATGGGTGATAATCTCCACTCTTTCTCTGTTGAGTCCCCACTTTGGATTCAAAAAGCCGGCAAAGGCTGCGGCGGGATAAACCAGTGGCAATGGAAAGTGAATCAATCTAAAATGCGCATTGCCCAGGCGGTTCGCAAATGTGGAAACGAAATCATTAAATGGGATGCTGTCCGCCCCTGCAACTGTGATCGTTTGGCCAAAGGATGCCTTGTTTTCAATGGATCTTGTGATGGCTTCGCAAAAATCATCCACAAAAACAGGCTGCTTAAGATAGGTGCCATCTCCGATCACCGGAATCCAACGCGCACTGGACCAGAATTTCATCATCCTTCCCAAATCTTTTGCCTTGCTGCCAACAATGGTTTTCGGACGGAAAATAGTCCAGTCCAATCCGGATGCCATGAGGTCTTTTTCCGCTTTTAATTTTGATAGTGCGTACGGACCCTCTGATTGCGTCACACAATCGGTTGAAACAAAAATAAACCGCTTGATACCATGGATCTTCCCGGCTTCAATCAGATTTTTTGTTCCAATGAGGGTTGCATCGTAACTCCCTTCAAGATAGGCCCGGTTGGGGGTTGCGCCCCCGTTATGCACGATGCAGTCACACCCTCTCGTCGCCTGAATGAGGCTGTTTCGATCCAGAAGATCCCCCTGAACGGACGTGATTTTATTGGAAACCGGGTGTTTCCTTTCAAGGGCGACAATGTGTATCCGATCTGTATTCAGGTCAATCCACCTGGACCCGACAAATCCGCTGCCACCCGTCAAAAAGATCTTCATCAACGCCCAACCCGTTCACTTCTCCAGCCCTTATCTGGACTAAGAAGATAATACTCTGATAATCTAAAGGTGTATTTCTTTAACAGCAATTGCTCCGCAAAAGCAACGGCGCATCCTGTCTTTCAAAAAAATGATTGAGAGGACAATTTGTTTTTTCGACTGGATCGAATTTCAGAAGAGAGTCCTCTTTCGAAAATTCTTTTTTACTCCGTGGTCCTCCACTACATCATGTTGTTCGCCCTCTTTGGAAACCCTTTTTTCATTACCTTTGATCAGCAACCCTACAAACCCGCTTCGAGAAACACCTTCGACGTTGACCTTTTGACGCCACCTCCGCCAGGAGCATCTTCAAAAAAAATAAGCGCCAGATTGTTTCCAAGAGAAAACCTCGCTGTTACAGAAACCTTAGCCGTTCGAAAAGAACAAGGAAATCTGACAAAAATCTCAACCGCCGCCACAAAAGATTCTCAACCTTCAGATGAACGAATCACTGACATTGCACCACTTCTTCCTGAACAGATCCCAAGCAAACCCATTATCCCTAAAAGAGTGGTTAGAAAACTTCCTCCGAATATGACCGGACCAGAAGACTGTCTGCTGAAAGTGGTGGCAATGGTCTGCCCGAATGGGGAATTCGATTGTATTACCGCTTATAAAGATTTCTGCACCACCCTGCCCGATTGAAACCGTAAAAATCGTATGGAAGTTCAATTTTAATTTGTTGATTTTTAAGTGCTGCCATGGTATAAGCCGTATGAGTCCATAGAATGAAAGTGAACAGAAAAGGTAATTTGCTGTAGCTCTTTCCAACTTGCTGCAGCTTTTTTTTTGTTGAATTACAGGACTTTTTATATTTCGTCAGCCCCTTGCTGATAACATACACAGGAGAAATGAACAGTGAGTAAAGGAACAGTAAAATGGTTTAACGGCAGTAAAGGTTTTGGTTTTATTACCCCTGAGAGTGGAGATGATGTATTCGTCCATTTTTCAGCCATTACTGGTGACGGCTACAAATCCCTTGATGAGGGAGATGAAGTCGAATTTGAAATTACCCAAGGACAGAAAGGCCCTCAAGCCGTCAACGTCACAAAAGTCTGATTTTGTTGAGTTGAAAAGCCCCATTGGAATGATTTTCCAGTGGGGCTTTTTTTTGCCCGTTTTGAGGCTTTCTCAATTTTGAATCTCTCCATTGACATTATAAAATCGATTAAAGTCGCCCGGGAAGGTATTGAAAGCGCCCAATCCGTGGTTGTTCTGTGCGGGGCAGGCATCTCTGCCGAAAGTGGCATCCCCACATTCCGAGGAAAGGAAGGGCTATGGAAAAACCATCGGGCAGAAGATCTTGCGACGCCCGAGGCCTTTGATAGAAATCCCGAACTTGTCTGGGCGTGGTATCAATGGCGAAGAACACTTATTTCGACAAAAAAACCAAACGCCGCGCATCTCGCATTGGTTTCCCTTGAAAAGTCTGCCCCAGCCTTCACCCTGATCACCCAAAACGTGGATGGTCTTCACGCCCTCGCTGGCAGCAGAAAGATGATTGAACTCCATGGTAATATCTGGAAGACGCGTTGCACCGGGTGCGGCGAGGTCACAGAAAACCGTTCTCAAAATCTCCCGCCACTGCCGAAGTGTCGGCAGTGCAAAAGTCTGCTGCGACCCGATATTGTCTGGTTTGGAGAAGCAATTGACCCGGCCAATCTGTCGCAGAGCATCGAAGCCTGCCAGCGGTGTGATGTTATCCTGGTGATTGGTACTTCAGCAGTCGTACAACCCGCTGCTTCATTCGCATCGCTCGCGCAAAACAACGGTGCGATGGTTGTTGAGATCAATCCAGTCCCTTCCCTGCCCGACAAAGTAGATGTCTGCATGGCAGGACCCGCCGCAGAAATTGTCCCGAAGCTATCTATTCCGTAAAAGTCAGTTCGGAGATAAACACAACCCACTCAATCTTTTTCAAGTGAACCGTGCCAGTAAAGATAATCGCGCCAATTTTCCGGCATGATACTGAGGGATTGGATGATGGCGGTGATGGGATTCCAGCCGGGTTTCTCCGGCTTCCTGAGAAGGTGCATGTTTGCTTCTTCCGGTGTTCGTCCACTCTTCCGATGATTGCATTGAACACAGGCGGTCACAATGTTTGTCCAGTTTTTTTGTCCCCCCTTGGCAATCGGAATCACGTGGTCAAAGGTGAGCTCTTTTGACGAAAAATGTCGATGGCAGTACTGGCAACAGTGTTTATCGCGCAAAAAGATGTTGCTTCTGGAAAACCTGAGCACCCGCTGATTGGCTCTGATTCTCACATAGGAAAGAAGGCGGAGTACAGAAGGGAGTTTAAATGAGATTGAGATAGAGCGAATATTACGGTCATGGACCTGAAGGACCTCTACTTTTTCCTGGACCAGCAGAACAATGGCTTTCTTCCAGGGGATGACCCGCATTGGCTCGTAACTTGAATTGAGAAGCAGTGTCATTTCCATAAAGGCTGTGACCAATCTTTGCGTTGAACCTTGGCAAACGGACGATGAAACTGTATTCTACGGCGCATGTTTCGAGGAGGGGAGGCTTGAAAATGGAGATTCTTTGGTGCCGAAGGGGGGATTTGAACCCCCACAGGTTGCCCCACACGCCCCTCAAACGTGCGTGTCTACCAAGTTCCACCACTTCGGCAAGTGGGAGGCATTATATTTTCTTGGGTAGATAGTGTCAACACGATCATCTCGGAATCAAACAAATGGCATAATGGTTTAGATCGATGAAGATCACATCCGTTGAATATATAAAAGGCGTTCCCCGATGGCAAGATGCCCCGGGTGACGGGTTCCCTGAAGTGGCCATGATCGGGCGCTCCAATGTCGGGAAGTCGTCCCTCATCAATTTCTTATTGGGACGGAAGATGGCCTACGTCTCTAAAAAACCGGGAAAAACACAATTGATCCATTTCTTTTTAATCAATCGCGCTTTCTACCTGGTGGATCTTCCGGGCTATGGATATTCAAAGGCAAGCAAGCTTATCCGGACAGGGTGGGGACCGATGGTTGAATCCTATTTCCTGAATCGGAAGACGCTCCGTGCCGTTTCCCTCTTGATCGACATCCGTCATCCAGAAATGCCAATTGATCTTCGTATGAAAGAATGGCTTGAATATCACCGAATGAAAACGCTTTTTATTGCGACAAAAGGAGATAAGCTGAGCAGGGGAAAAGGGCAGAAACAAATGGATATCATGAAACATTTTTTCGGTATCTCAAAACTCGTTGCCACATCAAGTTTGAAGAAAGAAGGGAAGGTCGATGTCTGGAAAACAATTGGTGCCGCCATTTCAAAAAAACAAAATTCCAGAGCAGATTTTGAGTAAGTTTTTCTACAACGGTTATTTTTTGACGATGTTCTTTTTTCTTCTTGGAAGTCCTTTCACGACCCATGCGGCCAGTCCTCAACAAATATCTCTTTCTCTCCATAAGGCGGTTATGATCGCCCTGAAAAACAATGTCGACCTCCAGATTGAGAGAGAACAGATTCAGCTTCGGGAATGGGGATTGGACGAAGAAGAGGCTCAGTTTAACCCAAGCCTCCGCTTTGATATAAAGGCAGATCGAACCATCCGAAGTTCGGCCATTCGTTTTGAAACAGGAGGCGGGGGCACATCCCGTATTGTCCAGGAGAACCAACGGGTGAATGCCGGAATCAACCAACGCTTCCGCTGGGGAGGGGATTATGCCTTAACCATTGGACAACTTCGTTCAGAAGCAAGCTTTCAAGCAATCAACCCGACTTACAACGGAGACCTGACCTTTTCAGTTACGCAACCGTTGCTGCGGGGTTTTGGACGGGAGATTATTGAGGGACCCATCCGAATTGCAATAACAAATGCCGAGATTTCACAGGCAGATTTGCAGGTGAAGGCCTTAAACCTCATCCTGAACGTCAGTGATGCTTACTGGAACCTCATTTTTCACCTTGAAAACCTGAAGGTCAATCAACAGACACTCCAGTCTGCAAAACAGCTTTTGAAATCAATCAAAGCAAAAGTGGACCTGGGTCTTCTGGCACCGATTGAAATCCTTGTGGCCGATGCCGAAGTTGCCTCCCGTGAAGAAGGGGTTGTGATTGCAAAAAAAGAAGTGCTCGATACCCAAGACCTTCTCCGCAATCTACTGAACCTTCCAACGCAGTCATCGGATTCACCCTCTGCGGTTCTCCCCATGGATCGGCCCACGGAAACGAAACAGAACATTGATGAAAAATCCTTACTGGAATGGGCATTGACACACCGTCCGGAACTTGAGCAAAACCGGCTTCTGATGCTGAACCGACAACAATCCCGACAAATTGCCGAAAACCAGCTCTCGCCTTCACTCGATTTTGTCGGAAGCGTGGGATTAAATGGATTGGGTGCTGAATTTTCAGACGATGTCGATCAATTGATTTCGGGCAGTTTTCACCAGTGGGCGGCAGGACTCGTCCTCTCTTTTCCCATCGGAAATCATGCGGCACAAGCCAATCTTCAGAAGCAAAAAACAGAGATCAGGAAGACCATGCTGGATCGAACGCGTCTCATCCAGCAAATTATACTGGAAACAAAGAAGGGGCTTCGGCGGGTTGAAACCGATTTTCAGAGGATTAAGACCACGCAGAGGGCGCGTTTTTTATCGGAAGAAAAACTCTCCGCAGGCAATGAACGTTTTCAGTTAGGGCTTCTCAGCAGTCAGGATCTCCTTGAATTTCAAGATGATCTATCCGATGCGAAAAGGAGAGAATTGAAAGCAGTGATCGACTACAACAAATCACTCGTTAATTTAGACAAATCCACAGGCGCTCTTTTTGGACGATACGAGATTGAAATGGTTCCCCCGCGAAATTGATCGGGTGAAGAAAGGCAACCGAGAGAAATATCCAGCCAAGTCCGCTGACAACAATAAACTCACAAAGTGGACGGACCGCATCCTCATAATCAAGAATGCGCAGATTGTCAGTGATCAGTCTTTGTCCTGAGTCTTGTATAAATCGGGCAAGAACCCATTGTTGAGGC
This sequence comes from Nitrospiria bacterium, assembly GCA_046756725.1. Taxonomy (GTDB): domain Bacteria; phylum Nitrospirota; class Nitrospiria; order SBBL01; family JAADHI01; genus JBHHWW01. The sequence continues at coordinate 7,696 of JBHHWW010000018.1, forward strand.
ATTGGTTTTCTCGTTGATAATATCAGGAACTTATAATAAGATAATAATACAACTTATGTGGGTGTATATATTTCAAGACATTCATGAAACGCTTTATACCGTAAAAATGTGGGACCTGAACAGGTCTGGAGATGCATACATGGTCAAATCATTTGGAGGTGTATCATGAAATTAACACATTGGGTACTGGTGTTATCACTGAGCGTGGTTGTTGTGGCAGGGCCTGCGTTTGCAAGAAGGGGACATCGTGGCCGTCATGGTGGGGGCCGTCATGAAATAAGTCACTTCGTCGGTGGATTCACCCACCACACGCATCATGTCATTGAAGGGCTACTCCTGGGTTCCATCATCGGTTCCGCGATTGTGAATACAATCCCGGAGCGTAAAATATCTACCATTGTGCCCCGCACCACCCGTAGAACTTTTCGTCGTGAACAGAATGGAAAATGTTTCCTGGTTAGTCAGAATTCTACAGGAGATCGTGTTTTGACCGAAGTCCCGGCCTCAAACTGCAACTGATTCATTTTTCGCAGAGTCTTTAGTTTTGCGAAAATAGAACGATGCCTTCATGCCCTGCAAGCTATCGATTGGTAAGATTGTAGCCCCCCTCTCAAAAAGAGAGGGGGGCTTTTTTGCGAGAATAACCTTACAAAACATTAAGCCCTCCAAGCCGAATTTGTTCCCTTGTCGTTCTTGACTCTAAAGGAGCTATTCGCTACCATCCCGCCAGGTTGTCAGACCCCATGAAAAAAATGAAAATCATCATTGCATCCGATCACGCAGGATATCATTACAAAAATCGGATTCTCAAATATCTTGCGGAAAAAGAAATAAACTGCGTCGATCTCGGGACAGATAACGGTCTTTCCGTCGATTATCCGGACTATGCAATGAAAGTCGCCGATACTGTTTCCAAAGGCGAGATTGAGCGAGGCGTCCTGATTTGCGGGACAGGGATCGGCATGTCCATTGTGGCGAATAAATTTTCCGGCGTTCGGGCAGCACTTTGCCACAACGTAAAAACCGCTGAGGCAAGCCGTCGTCATAACGACGCCAATGTCCTGGTTCTGGGCGAAAGAGTCTTGGACGAGGAAGAGATTCTTCCGATTGTGGAGAAATGGCTCTCCACAGGATTTGACGGGGGCCACCATCAACAGCGATTGGATAAAATCAGAGAAATTGAGAACAGTTCAGACAGACATTCATAAAATAGCTTAAAGAGGATAAAGTGATGGGGGAAGCAATCGGACTAAAGGCCTTTGATCCGGAGATTGAGTCGGCTATTTCCAGGGAAAAACAACGGGAAGAAGACAAAATTGTTCTGATCGCCTCTGAAAATGTGGTGAGCCGGGCCGTCTTGGAAGCACAAGGCTCTCTCCTCACCAACAAATACGCAGAGGGATATCCTGGTAAACGCTATTACGGGGGATGCCAATATGTGGACATTGTCGAGTCTCTGGCCATTGAACGGGCAAAAACCGTCTTCGGGGGAGAACATGTCAATGTGCAGCCGCATTCCGGTTCGCAAGCCAACATGGCCGTCTATTTCTCCGTGCTACAGCCAGGGGACAAAATCATGGGCATGTCGCTCGCCCATGGGGGACATTTAACGCACGGAAGCCGTGTCAGCTTTTCTGGAAAGCTCTATCATGTGGTCTCCTACGGCGTCGGAAAGGAAACAGGACGGATTGACTATGATGTTGTGGCGAAACAGGCCGAAATAGAGCGGCCGAAGATGATTGTCGTGGGCGCGTCGGCCTATTCAAGAGTAATCGATTTTAAACGATTCAGGGAGATCGCCGATCGTGTTGATGCTTACCTCATGGTCGATATGGCACATATTGCCGGCCTGGTCGCCGCCAAAGTACACCCCTCCCCCGTTCCTTTTGCCGACTTTGTCACCACCACAACCCATAAGACCCTGCGCGGTCCACGGGGCGGTCTAATCATCTGCCGCAGCCAGTTTGCCAAAGCGGTCGATAAAGCAATTTTCCCTGGAATTCAGGGTGGACCCCTGATGCACGTCATTGCGGCGAAAGCGGTTTCTTTCAAAGAAGCGCTCGCCTCAGAATTTGTTGCCTACCAGAAGCAAGTTGTTTTGAATGCCGAAAACCTGGCCAGTCAGTTGGTCGCTAAGGGATATCAGATTATATCGGGGGGAACAGACAATCATCTGATGCTGGTGGATCTGACAAAAAAAGGGCTTACGGGAAAAGAAGCAGAAGACGCACTTGATCGGGCAGGCATCACAGTCAACAAAAATGCCGTGCCCTTTGATAAACGTCCTCCAATGCAGACCAGCGGCATGCGGCTCGGCACCTCCATCGTCACCACCCGGGGGATGAAAGAGAAAGAAATGGGCGAAATCGCCACGCTCATGGATACCGCCCTGGAAAACAAGAACAACGATGACATCCTGGAAGGCCTTCGAAAAGAGGCCGTCTCTCTCTGTCGGCGCTTCCCCTATTCATAACGGAGAAAGTCTCTTCAGTCATGCAGTGTCCGTCTTGCAACAACCTTGAAGACAAAGTCGTTGATTCCCGACTCAGTAAAGAAGGGGAAGTCATTCGGCGCAGGCGGGAATGCCTCCATTGCAAGCGACGGTATACGACCTATGAGCGTGTCGAAGAAATTCTCCCCATGCTTGTCAAAAAAGATGGCCGTCGGGAACCCTTCGACCGTCAAAAAATCCTGTCAGGTCTGAAAAAGGCATGTGAAAAGCGCTCCATCAGCGTTGATCGCCTCGATGCCATCGCTACGCGCATTGAAAAAAATATACAGGAACGCGGCGGAAATGAGATTGAATGTCGCGTTGTCGGAGAAGAGGTCATGCGGCAGCTGCATGCCCTCGACCAGGTGGCCTATGTCCGCTTTGCATCCGTTTACAGGGAGTTCAAAGACGTCAATCAATTCATGTCTGAGCTGAAATCCCTGCTCTCTGAACCCGGCCAGAGCGAAGGCTTTCTTTCAAATAAGAAAAAATCAGCCTGAAAACGAAGTTTCTGATTCTCAAAAAAAGACTGAGACCCAAAGCACCTGCGAGGCAATCTTGCGGTTCACTTCCTTGAAGCCTTCTGAGAATATTGTTACGATGAGCCCCTTGGAATGAGGCTCAGAAACGATGGAGAAGCAGGAAAGCCCTCCCCCTAAACCAAAGACTTCTCAAGATAATCCTCAAACGCAACAGACAGACGTACCCCCCCTCCAAAGCCTCAACGGTCGATTTATTCGTATCTCCTGGCTGGCCTTCCGTATTTTCACCAGTTATTTTTTTTATGTACTCTTTTCCGTTTTTCTTCCTCGTGAGAAAAGTCTCCGATGGAAGAATCGTCTCCACAAAAAAAATGCGAGTCGACTTCAGCAAACAACCCTTTCCCTAAAGGGATTGTTGATTAAGGTGGGGCAGTTTATGAGTGCGCGAGTCGATATTCTGCCTGAAGCCTATATCGAGACACTTTCACTTCTGCAGGATCAGGTTCCGCCGACTCCTTACGCAAAGATCCGAAAACGATTGATAAATGAGTTGGGTGGGACGCCGGAAACGATTTTCCTGACATTTAATAAAACCCCGATTGCTTCGGCTTCTCTCGGTCAAGTTCATGAAGCAACATTGTATAAATCGATCTCGGAAGATGAAGTGATGTCAGAAAATGCGAAGGCGGAGTCCGAAAGTCAAAAAGATAACAAGATAAAGGAAGATCCTGAAACAAGAAAAGGGGACAACAAGCGCGTTGCCGTAAAAATTCAATATCCGGAGATTGAACAGATTGTTAAAACGGACCTTAAAGCCATTCGTTTGATTGTCTGGGTCCTGCAGAAGTTCTTTAAAAATATACAATTCGATGTGCTGTTTGCAGAATTTTCCCGGATTGTCCATCAGGAATTAAACTACATCACGGAAGCCCGACAAGCGGAACGGTTTAAAAAAAATTTTAAAGACGATGACCGAATTATTGTGCCCGGAATTATCTGGCGATATACCACAAAACATGTGCTCACCATGCAGTTTGTCGAGGGAATCAAAATCAGCCGGATTGACCAGATTAAAAAAGAGGAAATCGACTCCAAGGAAGTTGCAACTTTACTGGTTGAATCCTACATGAAGCAGATACTCAAACACCGCTTTTTCCACGGAGACCCGCATCCCGGGAACATCTTTGTTCAGCCTGGACCCCGCCTGGTTTTTGTGGATTTTGGGCTCATGCAGCCCATTGACCGGATGATGCATCGGGGGTTAAAAAAAATGATGATGGCCATCATCGACCGTGAAATCCCTGCAATTGCAAGAGGCCTGCTCGAGCTCGGTTTTATTTCCAGAACGGAGAAGATGGATGGCATTGAAAAGGTTGTACACTTTTTTATGGAACGGTATCGGGATCTTTCACCCAGGTCGTATCGAGAAATCACCATCACGGACATTGCGGAAGACCTGGACACACTCTTTTCGGTTTATCCCTATCTTCAAGTCCCCAACCATTTTATTCTGGTGGGACGAACGGCCGGCATGCTGAACGGTCTCTGCTATCAGCTCGATCCTGATTTGAACATCATCGAATTGGCAAAACCACATGCAAAACGCTTCGTCAAAGAGGAGGACTGGACCCAGGAGATTTTCTCCAGGGGGAAGGAAGTCCTCACAGCGCTCATCGACCTGCCCGTTGCCATCCGGGAATTTATCGAATATGCCAACAGCGGGCATTTTAAAACCCGGATGGTGGCCGATGATCTGTCCGGCATCTTGACAAAAATCTACAATCTGGCATACCGGACACTTTTAATCGCACTGATCATGACCACCTTGTTTTTTTATAAAAATCAACAGCTTGATTTTAAAAGCCCGGAAGGGATATGGATCGGCGTATTTCTGCTCATCCCATCAATCGCCCTCATTCACTCATTTATCAGCCCAAGGGAACGAACATGAAAAACCTGTATTTCATGCGTGTATTCGCCGCGTTTGTACTGCTTGTCCACGTTGGATGTACAACATCCGTTGATAAAAAACTGGAAGAAGCGACACAGCTTTATGCCGAAAAAAAATACAACAAAGCACTTGCCCTGATCGATCCGATATTGCAAAAAGCCCCCGATTCTCTCCCGGCCCAGAAACTAAAGGCCCTTTCCCACATTGAGCAGGGTGCATTGCCTGCTGCGCTGGACGGGTATGAACAGGTTGAAAAAACACATCCTGAAATTGCATATTCCCTGTTAAAGGAAATTTCTCTCGCCATCATTAAAAAATCTTTGACGGATGAAAACTTTTTTGTCCGGAGTGCAGCAGTCAAGGCGGTCGGGGAGACAGGTGACTCGGCATTGATTCCGCTGATTACGGCCAGCATGCGGGATAAAGCCATGTTTGTCCGGTTTTTTGCCGTTGAGGCATTTGGTCAGCTCGGAGGGCCTGATGCCTTGAAATTGATCATGGCCGCCAAGAAAGACCCTGAAGGGATGGTCAGGGTCGCTGCGGTAAAGGTGCTTGCCGATCTTGAAAAAGAAGAAAGAGCGGGCTTTGCACTCAGCAATCTGCTTGCGATATTCACAGATGATGCAGATATCACGGTTCGCCTTTTTGCGCTGGCCGCCATGTCAAAAGAAGGCGATGAAAAATCCCTGACCAAACTGATCAAGGAAGTCAAAGTCCTGGAAGGCGGGGCGCGGGCTTCTGGGGTCGCGGCGCTTGGACGCAGCCAAAACCCGGCATCCATTCCGCTTTTAAAAGAATATCTTTCCGATGCCGATAAATCGATTCGCATGTACGCCGCCGAAGCAATCGGAAATGTGCCATCCGTCGAATTTTATGAAGACCTCCTACGGATACTCAACGACGAGGATACCGCCGTCCGGGGCGCTGCCGCCACATCGCTTGGAAAACTGGGCGATCCTCGCGCCATTCCTGCGTTGGAAAAGAAGATGGACGATCCGAATGCAATGGTCAGAATATCGGTCGCAGAAGGTCTGAAATGGCTTGGGGAGGGGAAAATGGAGATCTACAGGAAAGCACTGACCGATCCGGATTATGGTGTCCGGCATTTTGCAATCGGGTCGCTCCGAAGGAAGTGGGGAAAGAAAGGCATCCCCGTGTTGACACGTTTTTTAAAAGACGAAGCACCCAGGGTGCGCATTGCTGCGATTCGGGCACTTGGAGAAGTGGGGGATGTGAAGGAACTTCCCCTGATAAAACAAAGACTTCAGGATCATGACAATGCAGTTCGGACCTATGCGGCAGGGAATGTCATCCGAATCATCAACAAATCCGAAGGCATGAAGTTTAAGAAGTCAGCCGGGAAATAATGATGCTTGTTTTTCATGAAAGCAGTAGATCGGCCAACCATAGAAAACTAAAAAAACCCACCACATCGGTCACGGTTGTGAGTAAAACGGAACTGCCAATGGCAGGATCAATGCGCAACCTTTTTAAAAACAAGGGGACCGCTGCACCAAAAAATCCTGCCACAAAAAGGTTTGTGACCATCGAACACGCAATTACAACACCAAGCATTCCCTTATCAAACCAAAGAGAAGCAACCATTCCCATCACGGCGGCAAACGCAAGGCCATTGCCAAGAGAAATCAACACTTCTTTTTTGATGATTCTAAATGCGTCTTTGAGTGAATTCTCCCCGAGCGCCAACTGCCTGACAACAACTGTGAGTGACTGCGTTCCGGCATTGCCGCCCATGGATGCAATGATGGGCATTAGAATTGCTAAAGCGACATAACTTCGCAAGGTCTCTTCAAACAAGCCAATCACAATCGACGCAATAATCGCTGTCAATAAATTCAGACACAGCCAGAGGCCTCTTTTTTTGCCTGCTTCATAAATATTTTCATCTTCTTCCGCCTCGTCGTCCACACCGGCAAGGTTGTAGAGTTGCTCTGTCGCCTGCTGGTTAATAATGTCATGCACATCGTCAGAGGTGATTCTGCCCACAAGGGTTCCGAAGTGATCAACGATGGGCATCACAGACAAGTCATATTCGTCAAACGTTTTAATGACTTCATAGATGTTTTCGGTGTCGCTCGCAAAAATCGGCACAAAGTCTGCCTCGTGCGCTTCAATGACGGTCTTAAAAGTTTGAGTAAAATCAAAGGTGAGAATATCTTCTAAATCGATTGAATAAAGCAGTTTTCCATCTGTTCGGGTAATGAAAATGGCATGTACATTTTCAATTTCATTTTGTTCCTTTAAATACTTAAACCGTTCAATTGCGCTGTGGACCTGTTCGTCAATATTTCCGACAAATGTTTCCGTCTGCATATAAGCGCCGGCTTGATTTTCATCAAACTTTCTAAGTTTTCTAATTTCATCCTGGCTGTCCTTGTCAAGACTGTCGAATACCTCTTTTGCGGCATGGATGTCTATTTCTTCAATATCTTGTATTAAATCGGTCTGATCATCACTCTCAAGTTCCTCGACGCCGACGCTTAAATCTTTGACCGGAACCGCTTCAACAATATCATCAAGATATCTATTCGGAAGGGCAAGGGTCACATCTCCCAGAATTTCCCGTGGCAGTTTTGTGATATAATAATCGAACTGCTCATCGCTTATTTCCTTTAAGATGTTTGCAATTTCGGATGGGTGAAGATAATTCTTTTCTTTATCCTCAATGTATTTATCCAACCTGTCCATTAGAATACGCCTTTCCATAAGCGAATGAATCCATCGCTGTCGAACGAATGCGGAGCCTAAAGAAAAATGATCTAAAAATCAATGCACATCGACAGAGAAGACGGACTTGTAATCCAACCATTTTGCTGAGGTGAAACGCTTGTGCTACCCTTTTAGGAAAACTTATTTTGATTTCCGGGGCATTTTTACTTGACTGATTCTCTTATTTTTCTCGATCTGGCTGTTTTTCTTCTGGGTCTCATTATCGGCAGTTTTCTGAATGTCTGCATCTATCGGTTGCCCCTCGGTAAATCAATTGTTTTTCCGGGTTCTAACTGCACATCCTGTCACACGCCTATTCATTGGTATGACAATATCCCACTTGTCAGCTTCATCCTCCTGAAGGGACGATGCCGCTCCTGTCAGGTTTCATTTTCATGGCAATACCCACTGGTGGAACTCCTCCATGCGCTTGGCTATCTCACTGTCGTACATCACTTTGGACTCTCCCTGCAAACACTCGTTTACCTTCTTTTTTTCTCTTCGATGGTCGTTGTGACATTCATTGACTTCTCTCATCAAATTATTCCAGACATGATCACCCTGCCCGGGATGGCACTCGGGGTGATTGCAGCGGTGACGATTCTCCCGGTCGATCCGATCAGCTCAATCACGGGTCTTCTTGTGGGCGGAGGACTTTTTTATCTCGTCGCTGTCTTGTCTGTTGCGATTTTAAAAAAGGATGGGATGGGGGGCGGAGACATTAAATTGATTGCAATGATCGGAGCCTTTCTCGGCTGGAGAGGGATGTTGCTAACCATTTTTCTGGCGGCGCTGAGTGGCTCAGTGATTGGCATTCTTCTCATCGTTATTCGGGGAAAAAACCGTGCGGAACCCATCCCATTTGGCCCCTTTCTTGCTTTGGGCGCAATGGTTTCTCTTTTATGGGAATCCGGGATACTTCGCTGGTACTTCTCTCTCGGAAGGCTGTAATTACCCATCATAAAGAGGGAATAACCCTCTGCAGCTTCTTTCTTTATTTAAAGTGTTTCAGCTTCGAGGTCTGCTAAAAAACAATGGATGACAAAAAGAATGCGTCCGATTTTATGAGCGATAGCGTTCAAGGCCTGATCCAGCAGTTAAAGACAAAAGAAGCGGCCTTGGAGCAAGTGAAGAGAGATGCCGAAGACAGGGCAAATCGGATTGAAAGCTACAACGAAAATATCCTGCAAAGTGTTCCCAGCGGGGTTTTAACCTATAATAAGGAAAAGATCATCACCACATTTAATCATGCTGCAGGAGAGATCCTGTCTCTCTCTGCTGAGTCTGTTTTGATGCGTTCTTATCTGGATGTTTTTAAAAAGAGTGAAAAAATGATTCGCATGTTAGATGAAACCCTGGAAAAAGAAAAAGCGCTGCTCCGTCTGGAATGTGAGGTCGAACGTGTTGACGGGAAGAAGGTCTGGCTTGGGCTGAACATCTCTTTACTCTACGACAAAAACCGGAAAATGATCGGAGCGACCCTTGTTTTCACCGATCTTTCCGAGAAGAAAATGCTTGAGGAGCAGCTGTCCCTTAAAAAACGACTGGAAATGATGGGTGAGATGTCTGCGTGGATTGCCCATGAATTTAGAAACTACATGTCAACCATCCTGGGATTTTCACGCCTTCTTGAAAAAAAACTGGACGGGGAGGAAGATCCGAGAAAGGGCATGATCAAAGCCATTACGAATGAACTGTCCGCGATGGAACAATTGATCACAGCACTTTTGTCCTATGGGAAGAAAATGGTAATCCATCCAAAACCGGTGACGATTTCATCTCTCCTTCACCCGCTGATCACGCAATTTTCAGAAAATCCAATCTACAAGAAGATTAACTGGTTTGTTACTCTGGAAGCGCCTATTCCTCAAATGAACCTAGACCCGGTCTTGATGCGGCAAGCTTTCTCAAACTTGATTCAAAATGCCATAGAAGCAATGCCTGATGGAGGAGAGCTGGAAGTCCGGGCCTACATGTCTCCCGCCGGCAGGGGACAGGTTAATATTTCGGACGATGGGACGGGCATCCCGGAAGGGGCCGCCAGTAAGATTTTCCTCCCCTTTTTTACAACAAAAGAACAAGGAACGGGACTTGGGCTGGCGCTTGTTCATAAAGTCATTCTTTCTCACAATGGACATATCTCCTTCGAAAGCTCAAAAGAACAAGGAACGACTTTTACCGTTTCCCTGCCGCTTGAAAAAACCGATGTCATTCCAGAATCGATTTAAAAACGGGATAGGAACAATTTAAAACAGGAGCCGCTATGGAAACAATCCTCATCGTTGAAGACAAAGAAAGTCTTGCACAAATGCTGTTACAAGCCCTTTCAGAAGCCAACTACAGGGTCCTGCTGGCAAAAGATGGACGGGAGGGAATTCAGGCGGTCCACGAACAAAAAGTTGATTTGGTGGTAACGGACCTGAAGCTTCCTTACAAAAGTGGCCTCGATGTCCTCCACGCGGTGAAAGAACATCATCCTTCAATTCCGGTCATCCTCATGACCGCTTACGGCAGCTTTGAGATTGCCGTTCAGGCTGTGAAGTCTGGCGCTTATGATTTCATCGCAAAACCATTTGAACCGGACCATCTTCTCCTGCAAATTGAAAAAGCCCTGGAGCAGAAGCGCTTGCTCACCGAAAACTTTGTCCTGAAAGAAACTTTTTCAAAACAGCTCTCATTTCCAAAAATTATCGGAAAAAGCCCCGGCATTATGGATGTGACAGAAAAAATTCAAAAGGTTGCGCAAGGAAAGACAACCGTTCTTCTTGCCGGTGAAAGTGGAACAGGGAAGGAACTCTTTGCACGTGCGATCCATCTTCTGAGTCCGCGGAGAGAGCGGAATTTCGTTGCGCTCAATTGCGCCGCCATCCCGAAAGACTTGTTGGAAAGTGAACTGTTTGGGCATGAACGCGGGGCCTTTACAGGCGCAATGGGAAAAAAGATTGGCAAGTTTGAACTGGCTGACCAAGGGACCATCTTTCTGGATGAAATAGGGGATATGGATGTGATGCTCCAATCCAAGCTACTCCGCCTGCTGGAGGATGATTCTTTGATGCGCGTCGGTGGAACAACGCGCGTTAAAATTGACGTTCGTGTGGTGGCTGCGACAAATCGTGATTTGACAAAAATGATTCAGGAGAACACATTCCGGGAAGACCTCTATTACCGGCTCAATGTATTTCCCGTCGTCATCCCTCCGCTTCGGGAGCGGACAGAAGATATTCCATCTATGGCCAAACATTTTATTGCCTATTATGCAAAAGAAATGAACAAGGATATAAAAATTCTTTCTTCAGAAGCCATGGATTCGTTGATTTCTCATCCCTGGACAGGCAATGTGCGGGAATTACAAAATGCGATTGAGCGTTCTACCATTTTGAGTGATGGGGATAAAATCCTTCCTGAGCATCTTGGGTTAAAGAAACGATCCGCATCGAGATCCTCTTCTCTTCAAGATATACCGCTGGAAGGAACACTTCAGGAAGTTAGCAGCGCTGCGAGTCGCCTGGTCGAATCCAAGCTGATTATCAAGGTTCTTGGAAAGACTGGCGGCAATAAAAGTCGGGCGGCCGAAATTCTTCAGGTCAGCTATAAAACGCTGTTGACGAAGATAAAGGACTATGCTATAGGGAGAATTGATTGCGATTAGCAGATTGATTTCCTGAGACATACCAAGCATAGGTTTCCCAATGATTTCGAATAAGGGATATACCGCGATTGAGCTGGTGATTGGACTGGCTTTAATCGGTGTATTAAGTGTTCTGGGGCTGGTCAACCATCTGGCGCAAAAACCGCATAACAATTTGCGCGATGCCGGTCGACAAATTGTTTCTCAGCTAAGACTTCTCCGGCAGGAAGCTGTCGTTGAAGGAACTTCCAGTGCCATTCAATTTATGCCGGGAGATCAAACCTTTCAATTTGTCTCTGACGGTCGAACCGTCAAACTCCCAACGCATATTCGGTTCGGCGTGCTCGAAGGAATTAGTGAAAACCCGAGCGGTGATCCAGTCCCAGATGATGGGATCAGTTTTAGCAGTAATAAAGCCACGTTTGAGCCCAACGGAACATACTTGGGTGTCGGTGGCGCGGTTTATCTTACAAATGCCCCCTCCCGTGATGAGACCTTGGCGATCACCGTGAATATGACGGGACGCGTCAAGCTCTATAAATGGGATGGAAGTGATTGGCAATAAAAGAAAGAGAGAGGGTTTTTCTCTCTTAGAAGTGCTTATTGCCATGACAGTTCTTTCGATCGGCCTAATGGCTTATGTCGTGATGTTCGGGCAGGGGTATAAAGCCCTTCAAAGCAGTAGCAACAGGACGGTCGCTTCTCGGCTCCTTCAAGACAAAATGGAACGATTGCGTTCTTCTCTCCCTGCTCCCGTTCTGAATGCAGAAGAAGAAATTGACGGCATGACACTCCGTTGGTCTATCCAGAAAAGTGTGACGGATGACAATATCTGGGTGATTTCAGTCGAAGTAACGTGGAAAGATCTGAAAGGTCTTGAGAGAACGGTCTTCCTCAAGAGTTTTCGCGCCCTGTAACTGCAGTCAAGCTCTTTG
>JBHHWW010000019.1:0-19506 GCA_046756725.1 Nitrospiria bacterium
GGCTGATGGGTGAGGGAGATGCAAAGGCCTTTCGGATTTATGCGGAGGCCTATGGCCGGGATGCCGAATTTTTTGATTTTACACGGTCTATGCAAGCCTACAAAACCGTTCTTGGAAAAGGAACGAAAGTCGTTCTGACGCCCGACTCAGAATTTTTCAAATATATTCAGACACAATAAAGCCCTCGTCTACGACTGGCCATGGAACAAATCGACCACTCAAGCGATGAGCCGGAAATCCTCGTTCACTTAAAGAAGCTCTCCCCAAGCAGTGTTTATTTCCTTGCTCCGAAAGAGTTTTTTCTCGAAGGCTTCGAAGAATACCGGCGAGGCACCCTCCAGCAATTTACCTGGCACTTGGAGAAACGACTCCTAAAAGGCTCTCTTTTTGGAATGCGTCGTTGTGCAGTTGCGCTTTCCATGAAAAAAGGCACACTTCATTATTCCTGTAATTGTCCGAATTGGAATTCGGTTCGCCATTGCAGGCATGTTATTTGTACCCTTCTGACAATTTTTAATCTTCTTAACCCCAAGCTTTTTCAAATAGCCGATCAAATCCCGGCACGACGTGAATTGCTGAAAGCCACCCTCTTGGGAACGGGAGGAATCCAGACCAAGACAGAGGCAAAATCCCTGCAAAAGAAAGCCGCTCCGGAATATGAACTTGTTGTTGATATAAAACAGGACTACCCGTCCATTTATATTCGAAAAGACGGCATGTCGATTGATTCTCCATCTGAGGTTCCTGCCGGCTTGTCTCCTTTCATCTTTCACTATTTTACAGATGACTCTTTGCAGAACCGGTTTTATGGTTACTTGTGCCGTCATGGAAACAAATACCCCATTTTTATAGAGACTGAAACAGAAAAAATAGAAGTTTCATGGGAGCCATTACTCAAATATCGGGGAAGAACGGAATTAAACATTTCAGGCGATCAGATGGAGGTCCATGCCCTTTCCCTGAGAGAAAAAGCTGTTTGCGAAAAGGGACATCGATTTTGGAACTTTGTCGCAGATTTTGAAACCGGGACATTGGGACAGGTGTCGGAAACAGCCGGTTGGGCCGTCTACAACTTTATCGACGATCTCTTCCGGACGCCCGAAGCGGGTTTTGATGATTCTGATAACGTAGACGATGAAGAAAGCCCGCAGATGGACCGGGAGTGGATTGTTCGAAACCGTCATTTCCGGATTCCGTTATCGTTCTATCAATCCCTACAGTTTAATATTCCCATCGAGAATTTAAAAGAAACATTGGAGAGGCTTGTTCTGAAGGTGGAGGGAGCGGTTGTTTCTCCGGTTCAATCAAAACATGCCTACCGTTTAACCATCGATCCGGGAGAAGGCGGACTATCGACATTGAGGGCAGAATGCTGGCTGGGTTCATCCTCAGGCATGACAACGGCGACCGCGTTCAGTTTTTTCTCTGCAATCAAAGACAGAGCGCTTCCAATGCCATTGAGGGCCCAAAAACGTCAGGCGTTGTTTTGTAGGACCTTCTTACGTATTCTTTCACTCAAAAGCAAGATCGCGGTTTCCAGGGCCATTCGAGAATCTCTGTCGAATGGGGACTTTACATCCTACGCTCTGAAGCAGGTGGCACGCGAACTCTTGAAAAAATACTATGCTGCATTCAGTCGAGTCGATGTTCGTTTACGTGTCAGCCAGGCAGGCTGGTTCATTGTCTCGAATGACAAGCAGATAGAGGCCTCTCTTTATCAGATTCCATTTGAACTTTTTGGTCAAAAAATATTCAAAGAGATGCCCCATTATCACGAGATGTCACTTCCAACCAAAACACTTTACGAACAACTTCCACGACTGCATGAAAATCTAAAAACAGCCGGGATCGACCTTTATTATGATGGAAAACCCATCACAACCGCAAAGTGGGATTTTTCATTTGATGCCCGTCGTGAAAAAGGAATCGACTGGTTTGAGATACGACCTGAAATAAAATGTGATGGCGCCGAGATCGATAAAGAAGTTTGGCAAAACCTCATCCGCCGGAACGGGATGGTAGAGAAAGAAGGCCTCATCCAAATTGTCGACATCAAAACACAAAAAATCTTGGAATCGCTCTCCCTGATTGTCAAGAAGTCCGAGTCTGGGAAGAACGAGAGAAAAGAAATTGTTCAGGTTCCCAAGTTGCAGATCCTGGACTGGATTCTCCTTCGGAGGCAGGGTGTTCGCGTTCGGCTTTCCGAGGAAGATGAAGCGCTGATGAATCGTTTAACCCGGTTTGACAAGGTCGAAAAAATTCGCGTTCCAAGAAATTTGAAGGCAACATTAAGGGCTTACCAAAAAGAGGGACTTGATTGGTTGGCTTTTCTCTATGGGGCGCGACTGGGCGCTTGTCTAGCGGATGACATGGGTCTGGGAAAGACCATACAGGCCATCTCTCTCTTGGCAGTTCTGAAAGAAAATATCCTTGAGACAACGGTTCAAAATATCAACACCCCCCATCTCATCGTGGTCCCTCCCAGCCTGTTGTTTAATTGGGAACACGAAATAAAAACCTTTTATCCGGAACTGAAAGTCTATTCTTATACGGGAAAGGATCGGAAAACTGATTTCAACGGGTTTGACGTTGTTTTGACAACCTATGCCCTTGCCAGGATCGATATCCAAAAATTAAAAGAAATCCTCTTTCATGTCGTCATTTTTGATGAAGCCCAGGCCGTTAAAAATATCTATGCAAATACGACTGGCGCTGTTCGCCAAATTCGTTCTGTCTTTAAACTGGTGATGACCGGAACCCCCTTGGAAAATCATCTGGGGGAATATTACTCTTTGATTGACCTTTCACTACCTGGTCTGCTGGGGGAATATGATGACTTTATTTCTCAGGTAAAATCGGAAGATGACCCTATGAGACAAGTTTTGATTTCCAGGACCCGGCCCTTTGTCTTGCGGAGAATAAAGGAAACCATCTTGGATGACCTTCCTCCCAAAACTGAAACAGATATCTATCTTGACCTCACGCCATATCAAAAAAGACTCTATCAACAGACAGTTGCAATGATCAAAACCCGGATCGATGATGCGTATCGAAACAAGACCGGTTCTCAGGCCAGAATTATTGCACTCACTGCAATCATGAAACTCAGACAACTCTGTGTCTCCCCTCTCCTGGTCATCCCGGCGGATAGTAATGCCGGGTCGACTCTTTCTCCTAAGATCTTATTTTTGATTGACCAACTGCATGAACTGCTCAGCGAAGGTCACAGCGCATTGATTTTTTCACAATTCACAAAGGGCCTTGATTTGCTGGAAAAAGATCTGGGAAGAAATGGGATCTCGTTTTCAAGGCTTGATGGTTCCACCCCGACAAAAAAGCGCAAAGAACTCGTAAAGAAATTCCAGGGAGAAGAAATACCGGCGATTTTTCTTCTAAGCTTGAAAGCCGGTGGTCAAGGACTGAATTTAACGAAGGCATCGTATGTTTTTCATTTGGACCCCTGGTGGAACCCGGCCGTCGAAGATCAAGCCTCTGACCGGACGCACCGTATTGGACAGAAGAATAAAGTGACGATCACACGAATATTGATGCGCCATACAATTGAAGAAAAGATGATGCTTCTGAAGAAAAAAAAACTGGCGCTTTATGACGCGGTTATGGGAGGAGATGAGGGAAAAACCGGAAAGGCCTATGCCATATCGAAGTCAGATTTTGATTTTTTACTGCAAAAATAGAGACCGGAACAAAAGCATTTTTAGGGTTTTACAATACTATTTCCGTTTTTTCAGGGATGATAGACAATTGTTTTATCCATAAAGACTATCAGCGGGCAATTCCACGATGAAAGAACTCCCTTCCCCCAGTTTGCTTTCGACGGAAATCCGGCCGCCATGCGCCCGAATGATCTGGCGGCACTGAAAAAGGCCGATTCCCCACCCGGTGTTTTTTGTGAATCGAAGAGGTTTGAATAATTTTTCTGTCATAAATGTCTCTGACATGCCGCAACCATTGTCAGAAATTGAAATATAGAGTCGACTTTTTTCTGATCGTGTTTCAATACTTACTTCCCCTTCTTCACTGATTGCGTTGCAGGCATTTAAGATCAGGTTACGGAAGACATTGGCGATTTTTTCCTGATCGATGCTGACGTGTGGCAGATCACCCAGAATTGAATAAATCCGTTTTAATCCCAGGGCGCTATTGAGGCCAGACACAGTTGTTTCAATCAGTTGGTTTACATCGGTTTCAGAGCGGGAAAGAACCACTCCCCTTGCGACAATATTGATGTGACTTGTCAATAGATTCATTTTGTCGGCTGTTTCTTGAATGGTTTTGAAGGCTTCTTCCTGAAATTCAGAGTCCGCCAGCCGTGTTTCAGCGGTTTTTGCAAGATTAGAAAGCGTTGTGGCGTACTCTTTGAGGTCTTCCAGAAAAAAAGAAGACAAGGTGTGGCTTCCTTTTAATTCCCGCGCGACAGACAATTCCTCAATGAGCTGTACACGATCTATTTGACACGAAATATGGGCAGAAATGCCCATTAAAAGTTCCAAGTCATGGTAATCGTACTCAGTCTTTGAAACTTTTTCCCCGAAGACCACCATTGCAATCATTTTTCGGCCCAGGAAGACAGGAACCCACACCATCATCGGATTGGCTTCGAAAAAAGTCGGTTGCTCTTTTACGATTTCCTCAAATGAACTTTTACTGTAATGGGTTATAAAAGGGGCGGACCTTGCGATGAGGGCCTCAATAATTTGGCTTTCCACCGGCCAGTTTGTCGGAAGGGATGAAAACCCCCGTCGGTTCGCCAGATAATACCTCTTTTGTTCATGATCAAACAGCCAGACAGCAACTTTTTTTGTTTCCATGATCTTTTCCAGCCATTCGATTAAAGCAGAGAGAAACACAGGTAAAGATAAATTGGATCCGACGATGGTGTTGAGTTCCTGCCACTTCACGCGATAGTCGTGTTTATTTCTATAAAAATGGTAATTAACAAATGTTCGCATTCTTCGGCTCAGGCCTTCCGAGAGGAGAAGAATGACCAAACCCAGCAAGGCGGCAAAAATGCCGATTGGGATTAATGGCGTTTGGCTTTCTTTCACAAAACCTTTGACAAAAATGACCATCAGACCAACGGTTGCCAAATATACGCCAACGGCAAAAAGCGTCGCAGACTTATAGGCGACATAACGAGAGACAAAAATATTGACATTCAGTAAACGATGGCGGACAACGGCAAACAGGATCACAGTATTTGCAATCATCAAAATGGTCGAATGAATTGGAAAAAGATGTATCCCGATGACTGAAAAAAGAAGCACCTGCCCTGCCCGGTAGATTTCAAGAGAGAAAATCGTTCCTGTTCCGATGATCATGTACTTAATCTGCAAGCGGTTAGAACCGGATGAAGATCGGAATGTCTGTTCGATACTCATTAAAGAAATCGTCAGGGTCAACAAGTAAGAGAGAAAAAAGGTATACCCAACACCCTTTACCGGAAGGTAAGGCAGTGAAGGGGTCCCCGAAGAAGGCATTAAAAAAAGCGGCGTTCCCAAGAATCCAAGAAGCCCGAGGGGGATAAGGTAGGATGTTGCGAGCAATGGCCACCAGCGCTTTAGAATTGCCTTCGGGTTTTTTCTGGCAAAAGTCATTGCAAACAAAAGCCAGCTTCCGGCGAGGAAGGCTTGTCCAGCGATAGAAAGTTTTTCCCAAAAAACGGGATCCGGTGAAATCCCGCTCATAAATGTTGCCCATTTTGAAACTGCAAGACTCGCCATACCCAATGCGAATCCCAGATTTGCCGGTTGTTTGATCCCTCTCATCCCGACGAACAATCCAAGCCCCAGGCAGAAGAAAATGCTTGGAACAGAAATCCCACCATATGGTATAAAATCAAACACCCGTCAGAACCTGATCATTTGTTGTTAAAGTCCGTGTTTTTTTGAACCAGACGTCACTTCTGATTTGAAGAATGCGGCTTCACTGTCTTATTTGCGTCCGCTTCGGATTTTATATTATCTGGATTTGGAACGAAGGCCTTTTTCGCGTTGTATTGTAACGGACAAACAGCACTGATACAATCCCCTCAAATGGGGGGATTTTCGTTTCTCTCATTCCTTGATAGATTCATTTTAGGATTGATATTTTGAACGTTAAACATTTTCATTCACTGGCTCAATCCAAATTAAAAAAAAATCTCCGAAGGAATTTACAGCACGATCGGAAAACCCTTTCCAAGGATGAATGCCACCAAAAGAGTCTGGATATTTCGGAGCGGTTCTTGAGGTCGGCGCTCGTTCAATCATCGACATTTATCCAGTTTTATCTGGCGAATCGTTTTGAAGTTCAAACAGATATCGTCATTCTCAAAGTGCTCCGACAAAAAAAACGGATTGCCGTTCCAGTTATCGATGTCAGCCATCTGTTTTTTCTTTCTGAACTGACTGATCCCAGCCCGGGTTCTTTTCAGGAAGGTCCGTTTGGAATCAGGCAATTGCAACCTGCCATGATTAAAAGAGTTGATATTAGCGAAATCGACTTGTGGGTTGTTCCGGGAATTGGTTTTGATAAGATAGGAAACCGTCTTGGTTATGGGGGTGGGTATTATGATCATGCACTCAGTTGTAGTCGAGGAAAGCGAATCGCATTGGCATTTGATATGCAAATTGTCGATCAAATCCCCGTGGAATCGACCGATCAACCGATGGATTTAATCTTTACCGAAACTCAAACAATCGATTGTAAGGAGGAAAGGCGTGTCCACAATACGAATTGATGGAAAAATGATTGCCCGACAGATCCGGTCAGAGGTTGAAGCTGAAGTGAAAAACCTTTCTCCCACCTGCATCCCCGGCCTGGCTGCTGTTCTTGTGGGTGAAAATCCCGCATCCAAAATCTATGTCCGAAATAAAAGACGACTCTGTGAAGAAGTTGGCATTTATTCAGAGGAACATTTGCTTCCAGAGGATATCTCTGAACCGGCCCTCCTCTCTCTGATCAAAGACTTGAACGGGAATCCAAAGATCAATGGCATTCTGGTTCAGCTTCCCCTCCCGAAGCATATCCAGACAAGGCGGGTGCTGGATGCCGTTTCTCCTGAAAAAGACGTCGACGGTTTTCACTATTTGAATGTCGGTAAGCTAATGGCCAATGTTCGCGGTTTTGTTCCGTGTACACCGCTTGGTATCGTCAAAATGCTTGAAGCGACGGGCGTCGAAATCAATGGTTCTCGGGTTGTTGTGGTAGGACGCAGTGACATCGTCGGAAAGCCCATTGCATTGCTCCTGCTCCATCGTCATGCAACCGTCACCCTCTGCCACTCCCGCACAAAAAACTTGGGCGCAATATGCCGCGAAGCAGATATTCTGATTGCCGCCATTGGCCGGGCGCAGTTTATAAAAAAAGAAATGGTGAAAGAAGGGGCTACGGTGATTGATGTTGGGATTAACCGCCTTCCGGATGGCCGATTGGTTGGCGATGTTGATTTTGATGCAGTTCAGGAACGGGCCGGCGCGATCACCCCCGTCCCGGGGGGTGTGGGACCCATGACGATTGCCATGCTGCTTTCAAATACCCTTCAGGCCGCAAAGTGGGCCAGCGGGCTGTCATAAATCAAGAGCTCCCCCCTAGGGGAAGAGATGAAAAAAATAGAAGAAGACATACAATACAAATATCCTGATTGCGTTCATGAGCATCTTTGTGAAGAGACAGGCGGAATCTGTCCCATCGTGGGTTGTCCGAAAGAACTGGTCAATGGGCCCTGCGGAGGAGTCCGGGGTGATGGAAAATGCGAAGTCGTTGCGGATTTTGACTGTGTTTGGGTGAACATCTACAACAAGATGAAGGCGGATAATGAACTGGACAAGATGCTCAAAATTCAGGAGGCGCGCAACACGAATTATTATGCCGCCCTGGTAAAAAGTAAGGAAGACGGCGCATGAAAACACTTCAAGAGGCCTGTGAATCAGGTGATTTTATCCTGACGGCTGAGTCTCCTCCGCCGAAGGGAACGGATATCTCCAAATTTTCAGCGCGCGCCAAAATGCTGTTGGGAAAAGTCCACGGCCTGAATGTGACGGACAACCAGGCGGCGATCATGCGGGCAAGTTCTCTAGCGATCAGCAAGGTGCTTCTTGATCTCGGTCATGACCCCATCTTTCAAATTACCGGGCGAGACCGGAACCGTCTCGCGATTCAATCAGACCTTTTGGGGGCCCAGATTCTGGGGATACGAAATGTCCTCTGCCTGACAGGAGATTATGTCACCGTGGGGAACCAAAAAGAAACCAAACCGGTTTTCGATCTTGAATCGGTTCAAATTTTCAAGGTGGTAGCGGGTTTGAACAAGGGTGTGGATATGATTGGCACCGAGCTGAAAGGAGGGACGACGCTTTTCCCCGGAGGGACAGCCACACCCGAAACCCTGCCCCTGGAACCCTTGCTGATAAAGTTCCAAAAAAAAATTATGGCAGGGGGCCGTTTTTTTCAGACACAGGCCGTCTTTAATCCAGACCGATTTGCGCGGTTCATGGACTTTGCCAGACAATTTGATGTCAAGATTCTGGCTGGTATCCTACTATTGCGCTCTGCAAAGATGGCACGATTCGTGTCAAACAACATCCCTGGAATTCATGTCCCCGACCCCATGATTCAAGCGCTGGAAAAAGCGGGAAAAGACGGGGCAATGGAAGCTGGCTTGGAGATTGCGCTCAACACAATTGAAGCCATTAAAAAAGAATGCGATGGCGTTCATATCATGGCGATTGGCGCCGAACGTCAGATTCCGGTCATTCTTGAAAGAGCTGGACTGCTTCTGTCTGATGAAGCACAGCGCAATGTCGGAACTCAAGCCCCTTCTGTTGCTTAAAAGGTCAGATAGATGTCAGGCAACCAGATAACGGTTCCATCTATTCTCAAAAAAAAAGAAAATGGAGAGAAAATCTCTGTTTTGACGGCTTATGATTTTTCCTTTGCAAAGCTGATTGACCAATCGGAGATAGACATTATCCTTGTGGGAGACTCCCTCGGGATGGTGGTTCAAGGCCGGGAGAATACCCTCTCTGTCACCATGGATGAGATGATCTATCACACTCGCATGGTTTCTCGCGCAACAAGACGGACCCTCGTCGTCGGAGACATGCCCTTTATGTCCTATCAGTGCAGTTTGGAGGAAACCCTCCGGAATGCCGGTCGGTTTTTAAAGGAAGGCGGGGCCGCCGCCGTAAAATTGGAAGGAGGCACTCCTGTCTCCGAACGTATTGCGGCCTTGACGCGTATTGGCATTCCCGTAATGGCCCACATTGGTCTCACCCCGCAATCTGTCCACAGCATGGGGGGTTACAAAGTCCAGGGACGGCAAGTCCGGCAGGCGAAACAGCTTTTAAAAGATGCTAAGGCCCTTGAATCGGCGGGTGCCTTTTCAGTGGTACTGGAAGGCATCCCCAACCCACTTGCAAAAGAAATTACCGCTACAATCAAAATTCCGACGATCGGGATTGGCGCTGGACCGGACTGTGACGGACAGGTGCTTGTGCTTCATGATCTGCTGGGTCTTTCAATACAAGACCACCCGAAGTTTGTCCGGCAATATGCGGATTTAGGTGCTCTTGCCGTCAAGGCCTTCAAGGCCTTTAAATCAGATGTCGAGACGGGGAAATTCCCGACTAAAGAAGAGGGATACCCGTGATTTTTTTCCTACCACCGTCGTCTCTCGTTTCGCGGAAAGGCCTTGATCCAGGGGCTTTTATCCGGCGTTCCGAATTTTTTGATTTCCTCAATAAAGGTCTTGTCCCATTCCCCGTTTTGAAGGACTTTTGAAAGTGCAAAGACATCCAGTGACGAAACTTCCTGCCATTTTCCGGCATCCCTGACGGCCTTTTCGAGCCCGGGTCGACCGGGGTCTTTCCTGCCGGGGAAACGGAAGTTGTCATAAACCTTGATACGAACCTTGTGCCCCTTTGTAAAAACCACTTCAATCCCTTTTTTCTGTGCATAAGCCCAAAGGGCTTCTTTGACCTTCGCGATTTCATCTTTCAAATTGGCCTCCTCCTCTTGTAAGTCCACCAGGCGTTCGGCCAGTTGAACACCTTCTTCACTCAGATAATCGTTTTTAGGAAGAGAGGAAGTCTCATGAAGATGGCGAAAAAGAGGGCAGATAGCTCGATACACACACCAATTGCAAAGGCCGCTTTGCCGCGCAGGGAAATCGGTTGCACCCTCGATTTCCTGGATCAGCGCAATGGTTTCCTGACGAAGATCATCGAGTTGTTCCAAGGTCCGCCGTGAATGAATTTCCTGGTCAAAGATCAGGTAGTGCCAGATCAGCACAACTTCTTTTGTTTCCGGCCAGAGTTCAGAGATGGCCATCTGGTAATAGGCCAGTTGACGATCTTCATCGAGTTCAGGCTGGGTTGGGAGAAATCCCTTTGTTTTATAATCATGAATCCAGATGACGCCATCTTCCGGCTGACTGAGACGGTCAACAAACCCCTTCATCACAGTGGTGTTCTGTTCATCGAGGGCAAATTGGACCGGATGTTCAATGCCGAGTGTCCGGCTTTGCCTGAAGGGTTTATAGCGATGGTAATAATCCGTAATACATTGTTTGCCCAGTTTAAAATATTCGGTCGGAGTGACATCTTCCCGGACAATCCGGATGTCTTGATGCCACTCTTTTTCCCATATCTGAGAATAGGTCTTGAGGAGGCCTTCGAGTGAAACTTCCTTGCAAAAACGCAGATCCGTATAAAGCTTTTGAAGCACCTCATGTACGCGAGATCCCATAAACGCTTCAATTCCCTCTTCAGACGAGGGCACTTTATCAATATAAGTGAATTTGAATTTTTGAGGACACTGACAGTAGGTTTCCAGCCGAGAGTGAGAATAAATCATTTCTACCCGGTGTTCGACAGAGTTTTGACGGGTGACTCTTCCGGTGGATCGGAGGAGAGGGCTGGGATGGAAGATTGCTTCGAGTCATCCGCCCTTTTCAGGTTGACTGAGACAATTTTGGAGACCCCTGTTTCGACTGCAGTGACGCCGTAAAGAACATCGGCAATTTCCATCGACAATTTATTGTGTGTGACCACAATAAATTGTGTTTGCCGAGACATTTTTTTCAATGTTTCAGCAAAGCGCCGAGTATTTTCTTCATCCAAGGGGGCATCAATTTCGTCCAATAGGCAGAAAGGCGTTGGATGAATAAGGAAGGTCGCAAAAAGAAGCGAAATGGCCGTCAGCGCCTTTTCTCCGCCCGAGAGGAGTGTCAGTGTCCGGCTTGCTTTTCCGGGCGGTTGTGCAAGCATTTCAATCCCCGTCTCAAGGGGTTTTGAGGGATCAAGAAGAACCAATGATGCTTCCCCGCCACCAAAGAAATCGTTAAAAACCTCGCCGAATTTCCGATTCAGGGTATGAAACGTCTCGACGAAGAGACCTTTTGTGGTCTTGTTGATCTTGGCGATGGCCTCCCGGAGCCCATTCATCGACCGGGTCAGGTCCGATTCCTGGGTTGTCAAAAAATTAAAGCGTTCATCAAGACCACGAAATTCCTCAATGGCCGCAATATTTACAGGTCCGATTTGCTCGATGTCTCTACGAATTTCGTCCGCTCTTGTTCGCGCTTGATCGATTGGAAGCGCATTCTCCGGTTCTGAATAGGCGGCAATCTCAACCTGATACTGTGTCGCAGCCATTTCCTCTATTTTTTTCTGGAGCATTTCAGCCTCGACTTTCCTGACTGATTTTTCCTGATGCTCTTTTTGAACCTGATCGTGTTCAGATTGTAGGTCGGCAATGCCCTCATCCAATTGATGCAGTGAAGACACGACCGTTTCGTGGGCCTCTCTTTCCCTCCTGATTTCTTGTTCGAGGTTTTCCAGCGCCCCACCCTGCTGGTGGATGGCTGAGACAATTTCGGCTTCTTCCCGCTCTCCTGCAACCAGCTTCTCCTCAAACCGCTTTCGCAATAAATGACGATTGTCGAGCCGCTCGACGAGTTCTTTCTTTGAGCGAGCGATTCGCGCCAGTTTTTCCAGAAGATGTGATTTTTTTTCTTTTAAGGACGTTGTCATCAGGTTGAGCTGCATGATTTCTTCATTGATTATCTCAAGAGATTTCCCGATTTCAAGCAGTTGTTCTTGAAGGATCACGAGCTCTTTTCCCTGCGATTCCTGTAAGCCACTTGTCTCAGAAATAATCCCTTGGTCAATCCGTTTTTTGTCATTGAGATCATCTTCTTCCCGCACCTCCTCTTCTTCTTCGAGACGAAGGGTTTGAAGCCCCGTTCGAAACTGCGCTATTTCTACGGACAGGTTCTTTTGATCATTTTTTCTGTGCAGGGCATTTACTTCAAGTTGGCGAATCTTTGCAGTTTGTGTCTCCAGAATTTCTTCCGTCGTTTCGATTAATGTGTGGTTCTCAGAGATTTCCTTCTCAATGGATTTGATCGATGACAACATCTCGGTGTTCTTTTTAGAGAGGTCTTGAATCTCACGTTTTTTTGAGAGCAGTCCATTTCTTTTGTGTTCTCCACCCGTGACAATGCCAAAAGGATCAATGACCTCTCCTTCCAGGGTAACCCATGTCAGGTTGAAAGCCGATTTCCTGTGTTGCTCCCAATGTTTAAAAGCCGTATTAAGATTGGTGACAATAACGAGATTACCAAGGATGGCCAGGACAACGTCTTCATCTTCCTTCCGGCTTGAAACCAGGTCCGTGGCACACCCGATAATCCCTTCCCCCCCTACCCGCTCGGCAAGGTCCTGGGAAAAGGCTTCTATTTGAACAGAAAGCGGTTTTCGCGGGATAAAAACGGCGCGACCCAATTGTTCATTCTGAAGGTGGGCAATCCCCGCTCTGATTTCAGAATGATTTTCGACCACAATCCCCCGGAGGCGGGTTTCCAGAAACGCCTCGATGGCTTGTTCGTAACGGGGAGGGACGTCAATTAGATCCGCAACCATGCCATGCAGTCCTTTTATCTGCAAAAGTTGATTTTGTCCGCCATCCCCGTCTTCAAGGAGGCCGCGATAAAATCCCTCGCGAGAAGAGATTTCGGCCTGAATCGCGAAACTCTCCTCCTTGAGAAGGCTGCGTTTGTCTCCCAGTGTTTTAACCCTGTTTTCCGCATGGTTGAGACGCTCAAGCGCATCGGTCCGTACAGTTCGTTCTTGAATTAAACGATTTTTTATTTCCTCATCGTCCAGATGGACTTGTTCCAACCGATGTTCTGAGGTCTTGCATTTTGACTCCAGTGCTTGTTTCTCAGCTTCTCTTTGGAGCCTCTTTTTCTGAATGGCTTCTTTCCGGTTTTCTATATGGAGGAGGTTGTTTTTTGATGTGGTTAAGCGAGCGGCAAGGTCGAACTGCGCAACTCGCTTCCGGTCGATATCGCGCGTTGCACTCTTGATTTTTTTTTCAATATATCCTGCTTCTTCCTCCCGTTTTTTTAAGAAGGCTTCTTTTTCTGGAAGCTCCGCGGCAATTTGGATCTTTTCCAGGTCGAACGTTTTTTCTTCATGTGTGAGTGACGACAGTTCTTCTTCGATGACTGAAGCCTCTTGTTTTGTCCGCTCTCTTGTCTCAATCCATTCTTTACGTTGTGCATGGATGGTCGTAATCTTTGCTTCCAATCGCTGTATATCCGCTTCACATTTTGAAAAATCGTGTCCCAGCTCAGACAAGATTTCTTCCTTTTGATTCAGAAGGAATTTTGCCTCTGTCTGCTTCAGCCTTCCAGAGGACAACTGGGCTTCCAATTGTATCCCTTTATCCTGAAGCCGGACTCCTTCTTGTGAAAGAAAAATCTGTTTCTGATGCCACTCTTGCCATTCCCGTTGGGCAATCTGCAACACCAAGGTTTTCAGCTCGGCCTGTAAATGCTGATGTTTCTCGGCTTTCCTGGCTTGTCGATCAAGGCCGTTTCGCTGACGGTTAATCTCACGAATGATATCCCGGACACGGACCAGGTTTTGTTCCGTGGATTCCAGTTTCCGCAGGGCTTCTGCTTTTCGAAGCCGGTATTTTGCAATGCCGGCTGTTTCCTCGACGATTTCCCGACGTTGAAGCGGCGTGGCTGTAATCAGGTCATCAACACGTCCCTGTTCAATGATGGTATGGGCGCGATAGCCGGCTCCGATATCGATGAGAAGATCTCGAATATCTTTCAGGCGACATGGGGTTTTATTAATCAAATAATCGCTTTCACCGGACCGATAAAGACGCCGACTGATCATCAACTCTGCATAAGAGGTATAGGGTGGAGGCAGTTCGTTTTCCATATCTCCGATGGTCAGCACAACCTCGGCGAGTGAAAGCGCTTTCCTATTTTCAGTGCCGCTGAAAATAATATCTTCCATGCGTTCGCCGCGGAGATTCTTAGGGCTTTGTTCTCCGAGGACCCAGAGAATGGCATCGACCAGATTACTCTTTCCGCAACCATTCGGACCCACGATGGAAGTAATCCCACTTTGGAATGTAACGTCTGTTTTGTCAAAAAAGGATTTAAAGCCGAAAACGGATAGTTTTTTTAGTCTCATTTGTCGTTTCGATCCTCGTGAATAACAGACAAATAATCTCAAATTTCATAACAAATTCTTTGCTGGATGTAAAGTATTTTATTCAACAAGATGTAGCAAGAAAGTATCTATACACACTATATAGTATTTTTTTATTTTAAAAAGACTTGTTTTGTGCCTGGTAAAAGCAATCGGCGTTTTCATAAAAAGAGGCCTCAAGGAACTACGAATAAACCCATAATATGGATATTGAAACCTGTCTGTTTCTTGACACTTTTGGGGTTCTATGATATCCATTTCCAATATCTGGAAGGAGCATTTCGTTTGTCTGTCCGAAAAAGTGAGATCATTCAAAAGGCCCAGAAACTGGCTTCAAAGGGGCAGTTTCGTCAGGCGATTGAGGCTTGGAAGAAGCTCATTGCCGAGTTTCCAAATGATGGAAATATCTACAATGCCATTGGCGACCTTCATTTGAAAGCCTTTAAAATAGATGACGCCACAACCGCATTTCTTCAGGCAGCAGAGGTTTTTCGGTCCTCTGGTTTTGAAATGAAATGTATTGCTGTTTTTAAGAAGGCCCTGAAGGTCGATCCTTCACGAACGGAGATTTTCGAACAGCTTGCAGATGTTTATGCAGAGCGCGGATTGATTGGCAATGCAATTGACGACTATCTTATCGCGGCAAAACATTACCTTAAAGATGGCGATTTCCGGTCTTCTCTTTCTGTCTACCGAAAGCTGGCCAATCTTGAACCGGAAAATTCAGATATCCGGCTTAAAATTGCTGCGATGTGCCATGAGCAGGGGTTTGACGAAGAAGCCGTTATTGAATATAAAAATTTGTTGAAACTGTATAGAGAGATGGGACAGCACTCCAAGGCGGAAGGAATTATCCAGGACATTCTTCTGATTGATCCAAGCTACTCGGAGGAAGATGGATCCTCTTCCGACCCGCCTTTGATAGAAGATTCTGTCAGCGGAATTGGGGAAATTTCAGAAAAGAGTGACAAGGAAGTCTTGTTAGAAACCTCGAAAGATTTTTCCTCTACCGAAGATGTGATCTCCGATTTTCTGGAACCCGAACCGGAGCCTTTATCAGAGGAACAGACCCTCTACGCAAGCGAAGATTTAATATCTGGTGAAATTGTCCAAAATCCTGTCGCATCACCCGATATCCCACTGGGGACCACATCATCAGAAGATGAAGAAACTGATCCCTCTCTTGAAAACTTCCTGAAAGAAGCAGAAATTTATTGTAATTATGGCTTGCCCCAAAAAGCGGTGGAACACCTTAAAAACGCAGTCGATCTTTTCCCTTCGCGGGTTGAACCGCATATCAAACTAAAAGAAATCTTCTATCAACAGGCGGATAGAGAAAAAATCGTTGAGGAATGTTCCATTCTTGCGCGCCTTCATGAAGAAGCAGGTGATGAGGAAAAACGTGAACTGGTTCTAAACGAATTGATGACGGTTGATCCTGAGAGAGGGGTACGTGAATCCTCTGCCTCGCACGAGGACCTCGAACCATTGACCCCCTATAAAAAAGAGACCCAATCTCTGAATCTGACGACTGAAAATCCGCAAGAAATCCCCGGGCCGCTTCAAGATTCATCTGACACAACTCAAAACAAATCGGAAGAAGGTTTGGAAACGGGCCCAGAATTGGAGGAAGACTTTTTTTCATTTGATTTAGACGAAACGACGGATTTAGATGAACCTGGTTTTGATATTGAACAGTCCGATCCCTTATCCCTTGCATCTCCCCTGGAAGACTTAGACCCGCCTGCTCAGGTGACTGATGAAGTAGACTCCCTTTCTCTCCCTGAAACCAATGAAATTCATAAAAAACGCGCAGGTGAAAAAGGACCGCTAGATCCGAACTACATCGACCTTCAGGGGGTTCTGTCTGAAGACCTTGACGAAGATGAAATTTCCCTTGAAAAGACGATCCGTTATTTTCAGAGTGAATCAAGAGAGGAAAAAAACAAGCAGGAGGTTGAAACGCAATATGATCTGGGAATCGCCTATAAAGAAATGGGTATGATTTCAGAATCTATCAAAGCCTTTCAATCGGCTTCCCAGGGAATTACCCGTTTTAGAGATGGCATGGTGATGACGGCTGCTTGTTACCGCGATGAGGGTTTGATTGACAAGGCGCTTAAAACCCTGGAAGAGGCCTTGATTGATCAGCGGTGCATGGGAAAGGACGCCATTTCCTTGAAATATGAATTGGCGCTTCTTTATGAGCAGAACAGTGAGTTCAATAAAGCGGCATTTCTGTATAAAGAAATCTTTCAGATAGATCCTTCTTTTCGGAATGTCGCTCACAAACGGACTGTTTTTCAAACCGATTTTTCTGAACAGGTCGTGTCTTCTTCGGAGGAAAGGACATCCGGATTGTCAGATCGAAAAACTGGAAAAAGAAACAGGATTTCCTATATTTAAACGGGATTTACTCAAATATTCATGAATTACATCGACTTTTATCAGTTAAAAGAGCAACCTTTTTCGATTGCTGTTGACAACCGCTTCTACTACAGCAGCCAACAACATGCCAGTGCCCTGCTTAAGCTGAAATATGCGGCCGAACACCGAAAGGGACTGGCTGTTTTAATAGGAGAGGTTGGAACAGGGAAAACAACCCTGGCACGTCAATTACTGGAAGAGCTTCCTGAAGACCAATACGAGTCTGCCCTATTGGTTGTGCTCCACTCAGCAATTACTTCAAGCTGGTTCCTTCGGAAAATTGCAATCCAGTTAGGCGCTTCTCCTGAAGCTGCCAGCGAAAAATCAGACCTGTTAACACAGGTTTACAATCGTCTGGTTGATATTTACGATGAAGGGAAGAAGGCCATCGTCCTGATTGATGAAGCACAAATGCTTCATAATAGGGAAGTCATGGAAGAACTGCGTGGGATGCTCAACATCGAGCTGGATGGAAAAAAGCTGATCACATTTATACTGTTTGGTTTGCCAGATCTTGACGATGTCCTGACTTTGGACCGTCCCTTGAAACAAAGAATGTCAATACGGTATGAATTTCATTCTTTGACGATGGATATGACGGAAGAGTATGTGCGATACCGGCTTGATGTCGCAGGCGCTCAGAAAGCGTTATTTACAGCCCAATCCTTGGTGGATATCCATCAGTACTCAAAAGGGATACCACGTCTTATTAACACAATCTGTGACAATGCGCTTCTCGAAGGGTTTCTCCTTAAGAAAGAAGTAATTGATGAAAAAATGATTCAGGAAGTGGCGACCGACCTCAAGCTGATCGGCTGAGACGTTTTACTTAGACTTTCCGCTCAGCGATCAGTTGGGCAACCCATGTTCCTTCCCCTGAGCGCCCTTCTCCCTGTGGCAAAATCATCCCTTCGTGGTAAAAAAGAATCCGGAAGTCTTTAAAAGAAGCCAGAAGTTCGTTGTGATCCCAGCAGAACTGAACACGGGAGGGTCTTCCAAACTGCCGATGCTGGTCGATTAAAAAGGTTTCATAGACGATGACCCCGCCAGGCTGAAGGATTTTTTTCAGCATTGGAATGATTCTCCGGTCCAAATAATAAAAACAACTAACCAGGTTGTACTTCCTTTCCTGAAAAGGGGCTTCTATTTCAAGATCGGCGCAGACGGCAGAAAACGGCAGGTTTTGATGCCCTGCCTTTTCATTGCAATAGGCAACTGCCTCTTCATTCCTGTCGTAACCCTCCACTTGGTAACCCTTGGATGCAAGATAAAAAGCATTTCGACCATAACCAGAGGCAATATCGAGTGCAAAGCCTTTTGGGAGAGAAGGAAGGTGTTGAACCAAAAGAGGGGCGGGTTTTTGCGAACGGTGTTCGATCTGGGTCATTCCTTTTAAAGCCAACGCTTTTAAAACAAAGAAGATAGGGGGTTAAGGGTGTTTGGAGCCTTTCATCACAGCTTCCGTTTTAATCGCCTCACCGTTACGAATAAGGTTAATCCATACCTTATCTCCCGGTTTTTTTTGTTGTACGGCATAGGTCAGGTCGAAGAGGTCAGAAATCGGCTGGTCATCAAATGAGGCAATAATGTCGCCGGCTTGGATCCCTGCCACGTCTGCAACAGAACCTGGAAAAACATCCGTCACGCGGGCTCCGGACTGGAATTTTTCAATGAAAACACCCAGCCGGACTTTTTTCTCTTCCAGGGCTTGATAGCCAATTCCCCAGACAAAATCAGCCAAAGGCAATGGAAGCTCAACTGGCGTGACATTTTGCATCTTTTTTCCTTCCGGGAAATCCTGGGCATTGGGAATAACAATCTGATACGGCACAGGAAGGCGACGAAAAACACGTCTTGGGATGCCAAATCCATACCCCACATGAAACCCTCCGGCAAAGACAACCATGATTTTTTCTTCACCTTCGGGCGAGTTTAGAAAATTGACGACACTTTCTGCCATCGTTTCATCCCAAAAAAGCATCATATTGTAAAAGGAATCAAATTGATCAGCACCGGCGCCATGTCCCTTGAAGATCGCCTGGAGCGCTTCACGATGATAAACGTCGCCCTTGTCTATTTCAGGTAGTTTTTTCTTGTCATTCAGTGAAAGGCCATCCACCCCTTTATCCTGCATTTTAAAGGACATTTCCGCTGAAGGCCTCAATGCAATGACGGGAATGTGGTTTTCCTGGATGAACTGAAGAAGTTCCTTGTAGTATCCGTCATCATGTCGCCAATCTTCATACCATATTTTGAGAAATTCCTTATCACTCAATTTTCCTTGGGTCCAAAGGTCAAGCTTTCCTTGAGAGGAACGCCGGAACATCTCCATCCCAACCGCAATCTTTCCCGGAAAACGCGCCAACAAGCCCTTGAGAATTTTCAGTTGAACCCGATGATCGGCCAGGCTGTCGTGCGCTTCTCCCACATAGATGATCCTGGAAGGGGCAAGCAGATTAAGCAGTTCTGCTTCAGAAACCTTCAGACCGGTACGGAGATGGATGATCTCTTCAGGTTCGATTTGATCGATGGATTGGTAGGGGGACTCCGGAGAGAGAGATGT
>JBHHWW010000020.1:0-18852 GCA_046756725.1 Nitrospiria bacterium
CGCAGGAGAAGCGATATGATCTCATCATTTCAGATTTTTTAATGCCGCTGATGGATGGTATTGAATTGATACAGGCCATCAAAAAAATAACGCCGGGCATTTTATCGATCATGCTCAGCGGTTTTACGGACCTGCCTTACGTTTTAAAAGCAATGAAAGCAGAAGAAATATCTCACTACATGACTAAGCCGTGGGACAGTGAGGCGCTTAAACGGACCATCGCCGAGTTACTGGCCTCCTCGCCGACAACAAGCCGGAACCCATTTCTATCCAAGCAAGTTCATCAAGAGCCGACAGCGGCGGCACGGACGATGAGTGAGATGGGAGATCTTGAAAAACTGGAGAGAAAATATCCCGGTATTACCTTTGGCGTATGGAAAGCGGGGCAAGTTTTTTAAAAGTTGACCCGCTTGTATTATCTTCTGACCTTCGTAGGAACACGGCCGAAGTGAAGAAGAGAGCCCGACTCCGAACTTGTCTGTCGTGCCTCCCCGTCAAATCGGGCGCCATTTTCCCCGGCCCACCGTGGTCGTATAAATTTGATATAATTTCTGTCTCCGCCTCCCTTGGCTTCATAGGAACCCGCTTCAAGAAAAATCAGGTAATCGGTGTTTAAGTGTTGTCCTTCACGGGGAATAATGCCGACCCAAATGACCATCACGGTCGTGTGGACCCTGAAATCGTAGTAGAGACAGGAATGCATCTTCTCCTTCCTGCCATCCACTTCAATGTCTTCTAAGCGAATCACCTGTATGCACTCAAACGTCGAATCGACATGCCGATGACTTGTTCCGTCAATAAAATCATCTCCGAAATAGAAATGCCGCCCATTGAGTTCCTCAGTGTTTAAAAGCCCGTCCTCGAGCTCTCTGACCAGGGAAAAAAGGCTGTCAAATTGGTGGAATTCTCTCAGATTTCCACCATGTGCTAAAATGCGTTTCTGGAGATAAGCAACCCTCGCATTGGTCTGTCTGGAGATGTCAATCCGACTTGATCGGGTCATACCATTGTTGGGTTGAAAGCCGAACATTTCGGTCTCGGCGCCCGTGTTTGTCTTGACCTGTACTTGCGCACATCCTCCTAGAAGCATTATTACGATTGTCATTTTTTTTAGCATTTTTCACCTCCACATCTATTTTATAATCATACCATTTATTTGTGGAATTGCCGTTTTATGACGTCCGGAGAGGACTGAAGGTTTTTGGGTTTAGTCCGACCTGGAATTAAAACATTTCCCGTCGTCCCCCTGTTTTGTGAAAAAACCGGGGGAGAGTTCATCGATGGATTTTCGAAGGAAATCTCTTGTATAGACGTCTTTATCCACAATTTTACTATTCCATACAAGAATGTCAAGGTCGATTGTTCGAGGCCCGTTTTTGTTTCCGGTCCTCAGGCGGCCCAGGCGATGTTCAAGGTTTAGAAGCCATGCCTTTAAATCCTCCGGGTTCAATGTTGTTTTAAAGCGAAGCGCGCCATTCAAAAAATTTTCTTGATCTTTAAAACCGAGGGGGGCTGTTTCCAGGAGCCGGGAACATTTAACGTCGCTAAATGCCTGCTCAATCAGTTCTACAGCTTTTTTAATATGGCTGAGGGGATTAATGTTGGACCCAATGCCGACAATCACATCATTTGTCATTGGTTTTTTTATGGTTTCTCAACAATAATTGAGACCGCATCTGTAAAACGGAGCGCCCCGGGTTTTTCAACTTCCACCCGAACCTTTTCTGCCAGAGGGAATTTCAGTGCAATATCCGCTGAATCCGAGGCAATCTTTTCAACCAGATTAAACGCATTTTTTTCAACATGGTCAATAATTTGATTGCGCAGGGCTTTGTAATCGATCGTCTTTTCAATTGCGTCGGTTGCGGCGGCTTTTGCGCCGTCAAAATACACCTCAAGGCTGATACTGACTTCCTGAAGTTTCTTTTTCTCCCATTCGTAAACACCTACAATCGTTCGAAGACGCAGATTTTTCATTTTTACAACCATCTATCACTCCTCATTAAATCAGTCTTTCTCCACCATCCACATAGAGAATTTCGCCATTGACGTAAGTTGATTGACACAGGTATTTTACGGCAGCCAAAATGTCGCTGACTTTTCCCGGCCGCTGCATTGGCGTTTTTTTTGCGATGCGTTTCAAGTTGTCTTCTCCTGTATTTACCGGCGGCAGAATCGGGCCGGGACAAATTCCATTGACGCGTATCCGGGGTGCAAGTTCCTTTGCAAGAAGCAGGGTCAGGGACAGGAGTGTCTTTTTGGTCAGTGCATAAGCAAAGTGTCCTGTCTGATAGCGTGAAACCCTTGAATCCAGAAGGTTCACGATGGCGCCTTGAAGACTCAATTTTGAGAAATATTGAGAGAGGAAAAAAGGGGCTCTCACATGAACATCCATGTTTTTATTGAAAAGGACATCGGTTGTTTCTTTAAAACTGATCTTTTCAAAAATGGACGCATTGTTTATCAGCAGGCTTAAAGGGCCTAACTTTTCGTAAGCCGTATGGATTAATTTTTCATAGAAAGACGTGTTGGAGAGGTCTCCCTGTATGATCAGGCAGCCTCTCCCAATGGATATAATTCTTTCCTGCGTCTGTTCTGCGGCTTCCTTTGATGCATTAAAATGCAAGGCAATATCGTATCCTTCCTGCGCCAGCATGAGTGAAATCTCTCGCCCGAGCCGCCTCCCACCCCCTGTTACGATCGCAACACCCCTCAAAAAATGTCTCCTAAAACAGTGTCTTTATTGGTTTTCGATGTTTTTTACATTTTAAAAGAAATGGAACAAGTGGAAAAAATTTTGTCATCTATCTTTTTCTTGGGAAAGCAATCAGTCTATCTACCATCAGAATTTAGAAGAGAACGCCAGTTTTCAGGCAGTCGATCCATCCCGGCAACCTTCTTAAACTTTTCCGCAGGAAGTGGAACAACCTTAAACTGTCCTTCTACCAGGCATCTGTTTGTTTCATCCCGGGCTTCAGTTTTAACGATGAGGGGGGCCCATTTTTTTCCTTTCCAATCCTGGAAAATACAGGAGATAAAAGACATTTGTTTGCCCGGTCGGGAGGGATGGAGGTATTTCATTTCTGACGAGCGAAGAATCCATGCGGCCTTGATTTCGGGGCGAAGAATGGTTGGCGTCCAGGAGGCAAGGCAGTCAAGCGCCGTATAAATCGCCCCGCCGTGCACGATGCCCGGAAATCCGCACATGTGATTTTCTGGCGTAAAGTTTCCAACCAGACGATCCTGGTTTTCAGGGTCTCTAGTGACTTCAATTTTGAGCCCCATGTGATTGTCATGGCCACAGCCAAAACAGTTGTTGTCGGGCAAAATCGTTTTATTCAAAGCTTGAGGAGTCATTGCGTTTCTCTATTGTTCATCATCTTCCTGGCCATCTTCTCTTTTTTTGTTGTTGTTTGCAATCTCCTTATGTCAGGTCATTTGAAATCTTCAATCATTGAAAGATCAATACCTTTCACGTAGTATTTCCCTCATGTCGATGCAGCGCAGAAAAATAGCCATTATCGGAGGAGGCATTACCGGTTTGTCAACTGCCTATTTTCTTCAGGAAAAGGCCAGGGAAAAGAGTCGCGAAATTGAATGCCTTTTGATTGAAGGAGAAAATCGCCTCGGCGGGAAAATACGATCTGAACGCATCCATGATTTTATTATTGAAGGCGGCCCTGATTCCTTCATTACCCAAAAAAAATGGGGCGTAGAACTTTGCCGCCGCCTGGACTTGAGCAAGAAATTCGTTCAGACCCATCCTGTCGAAAAATCAATTTATATTCTGTCGAATGGGAAGTTGGTTCCAATGCCGGAAGGCTTCAACCTGATGATTCCCAGCCGTTTGGTCCCTTTTGCGTTGACCCCGCTGATTTCTCTACCGGGAAAAATCCGAATGGGGATGGATCTCCTGATTTCCAAAAATAACTCGGCGGAAGATGAAAGTATTGCGTCCTTTGTGCGTCGAAGGCTGGGTGAAGAAGCCGTCAGGACATTTGCCGAACCGATTCTCGGAGGGATTTTTGCGGGAGATGCAGAGAAACTCAGCATCAAAGCAAGCTTTCCTCAATTTTTAGCCCTTGAGAAAAAATATGGCAGTCTGATCCGGGGAATGTGGTTACGGCAAAGGGAGACAGCTAAAAAAGACATCCCTAAGCCGGAATTGTCCCTCTTTGTGACGCTGAAAGAGGGACTCTCAAGCCTGGTCACATCGATTCAAAATCGCTTGAAAGAAGTCTCCATTGTGTCGGGAAATCCGGTCACCCGCGTTGTCCCCATTAAGAATCAATATGAGATTGTCGTCGGTGATGAACGACATCTTGTTGACGGGGTTGTCATAACAACCAAAACGACGACAGCGGCTGATTGGGTTGAGAAATGGGACGCCTCACTTGCAAGCCAACTTCGTGAAATCTCATATGTTTCAACGGCAACCGTTTCACTTGGATTTCGAAAAGATCAGGTTGATCATCCCCTGAACGGTTTTGGCTTTGTCGTTCCGAGGGGAGAAAACCGAAGCATTAATGCCGCAACCTGGAGTTCAACCAAGTTCCCCGGTCGCGCCCCTGAAGGCCATGTTTTAATCCGCACTTTCCTGGGGGGCGCACATCAGCAAGATCTGATCGACCTGGATGATTCGTCGCTTATTTCAGTGGTCCGGGAGGATCTCAAAGACATTATGGGAATTGATGCCCAACCGGTTGTCGCAAGGGCCTTTCGGTGGATCAAGGCCAGTCCGCAATACCACATCGGTCATCTTGATCGGGTTTCCAGGATTGAGGCGCAGACTCAAAAACATGCAGGTCTTTTTTTGGTCGGCGCGGCTTACCGGGGGGTTGGGATTCCAGATTGTATCGCACAGGCACACGAGACGGCTGGAAAAATACTGGAATGGATTTCCACTGAAGACGCGGCAAAGTAAATGTTCAAGAAAGAAAGTGTCGCTTGGAGGGGACGTTGATGCTCAATCAGGCGGATTTGATCCCTTTGTCCCGTTCGTATAAAAGGACGGGCTCTCCCGAACCATGGATGACCTCTTCAGTAATGATACATTCCTTGACATTTTCAAGGGAGGGGATCTCGTACATTAAGTCAAGCATGACCTCTTCCAGAATCGAACGCAATCCGCGGGCGCCCGTTTTCTGGTCGTAAGACTTTTTCGCAACAGCGGCCAGCGCGCTATCGGTAAATTTGAGCTTGACCTTTTCAAGGGAAAAGAGCTTTTCGTACTGTCTTGCAAGGGCATTTTTGGGTTCTTTGAGGATGCGGACCAAGGCCGCCTGATCCAATTCTTCCAGCGTCGCGACAACGGGGAGGCGACCGACAAATTCAGGAATCAAACCATGCTTGATCATGTCCTTTCCCTGGACCTTTAAGAGCAGTTCTCCGATGCTTCTTTCTCCTTTTGCCTTGATATCAGCCCCGAAACCCATTGTTTTGTTATGGATTCTGTCTTCAATATAGCTTTCAAGGCCGATAAATGTTCCTCCGCAAATAAAAAGAATGTTGGCGGTGTTTACTTGAATAAATTCCTGATGTGGATGCTTCCGTCCGCCTTGCGGGGGGATATTGGAAATACTGCCTTCAATCAATTTTAACAGGGCTTGCTGAACCCCTTCGCCTGAAACATCACGCGTAATGGAGGGGGAATCGTTCTTTCGCGAGACCTTGTCAATTTCGTCAATATAAACAATCCCTCTTTCCGCCCTTTCTACATCGTAGTCTGCAGCCTGAAGGAGTTTTAAAACAATATTTTCAACATCTTCCCCGACATACCCTGCCTCTGTGAGCGTTGTGGCATCGGCAATGGTAAACGGGACATCGAGTATGCGGGCCAATGTCTGTGCAAGAAGCGTTTTTCCCGTGCCGGTTGGACCAATCATCAGGATGTTTCCTTTTTGGAGTTCAACATCACTGCTTTTTGCGTTTGAAGTGACCCGCTTATAGTGATTGTGAACTGCCACAGCAAGAATTTTTTTTGCGTGATCCTGGCCGATGACGTACTGATCCAGTATTTTCTTGATTTCAATCGGTTTTAGAAGCGCAGAAGAGACCTCCGCTTTTTCTTCTTCCCATTCTTCCGCGATGATATCGTTGCATAAATCGACGCATTCATCACAGATGTAAACGGTTGGACCTGCAATCAGCTTCTTGACTTCATCCCGGTTTTTCCCGCAAAAAGAGCAGCGTAGCGGTAATTCCGAGATTTCTTTTTTCTTGGTCATGATGCCTCCTTGTCTAGAACTAGTCTTTTTTCAGATTGGGCGCACGTTCAATGACTTCATCAACAAGGTGGTAATCCTTTGCTTCTTCTCCCGACATGAAATAGTCTCTTTCAGTATCTTTTTCAATTTTTTCGACGGTTTGTTTTGTGTGTCGCGCGATAATTTGGTTTAAACGTTCCCGCATTTTCAATATCTCCCTCGCATGGATATCGATATCTGTCGCCTGACCTTGAAATCCCCCCATCGGCTGATGGATCATGACTCTTGCGTTTGGAAGGGCGAAGCGTTTTCCGGCGGTTCCTGCGGTCAGAAGAAGCGCTCCCATGCTGGCCGCCTGGCCAATGCAGATCGTCGAAACAGGTGATTTAATGTATTGAATTGTATCATAGATGGCGAGACCGGATGTCACCATTCCCCCGGGAGAATTGATGTAGATGTTAATATCCTTTTCCGGATCTTCTGCTTCGAGGAACAAAAGTTGCGCAATAATCAGATTTGAAACATTATCATCAATTCCCGTGCCCAAAAAAATAATCCGGTCTTTCAGAAGCCTCGAATAAATATCAAAAGCGCGTTCACCTCGACTTGATTGTTCGATGACCATCGGTACCAGCATCAGACTTTTTCCCCTTTCTCTTCAGTCTCTTCGAATTTGGCCTGTGAGAAGACCCTGTCAAGTGCCCTGCTCTCTCTGAGTTGCGACCTTAATCCTTCAAGTGCTCCCTCATTTTCCTGAAAGGCCCGCTTTGTCTCACGGAATGGTTTTCCTCTCTTTTCGCTATAGTCTTTTATTTCCCCTTCAATCTCCTGATCCGTTACCAGAATCTTCTCATTTTCAGCAATCGTGCTCAAGATGAGGGTCTCTTGGACCCGTCGATGCGCCATCGGCTTGAATTTTTCTGAAAGCGCCTCACGTTCCTTGTCCGGCATGTTTTGATTCTGAAACATTTTAAGCATTCCTTCCAGTTCGTGCTTGACGAGGGAGGGAGGGACTTCAAAGGAATGCATTGCGATGAGTTGATCGACAAGCATTTTTTTTTGTTCTTGTTTCTGCCGGACTTCTTTTTCAAGAAGGATGTTTCCCCGAAGATGTTCTTTAAATTTAAGGAGGGTCTCGTGCCCCGCATCTTTGGCAAGTTCGTCATCAAGGGCTGGGAGAACCTTCTTTTTAATTTCTTGGAGCGCAACAGAAAAATGGACAGTTTTTCCCGCAATCTCCTTGTTTTCAAAAGTTTCGGGATAGGGGACATCCACTTCAAAGGTGTCTCCCTTTTTCTTCCCAATCAAAGCAGATTCAAAAAGGGGCGGGAAGGTGTTTGACCCGACTTGTAGTGCGAAGCCTTCTTGCTTCCCGTCTTGCAGCGGCTTTCCATTCAGGAAACCTTCAAAGTCAATACTCACAAAGTGGGATGAAGCGACAGCCTTTCCGTTCTCCTCAACTTCCTGGTAACTCTGTTCTTCCTGGAAGGCAGTAAGGGCTTTTTCGATGTCGTTGTCGGTTACGTCAAGCTTCTTTTTCGGGACAACAATTCCGTGGTAATCCTGTATCGAAATTTCTGGGCGGCATTCAATGATGGCCGTAAAGGAGAGAGGTTCCCCCTTTTTCGCACTGATTGCGTCAAATGAAGGAAAGGCAACTGGCGTGATCTCTATTTCTTTAAGGGCTTTTTGGTAGTAATCCGGGATCAGCTTACGAATAACGTCGTCCATGACTGATGCTCCGTACTTCTTTTCCAAGAGGGCAAAGGGGACCTTTCCAGGACGGAAACCGGGCATTTTCACTTTTTTGTTGAGGTCAGAATAGGCGAGCGAAATTTCCCTGGAGACAAGTTCCTTGGGAATCTCAACCCTCAGGGATTTTTTAATCGGGGAAACGACTTCGACTTGAACTTTCAACGATGGTTCCTCAACCCAGACGAGCGGGCGCCATTTTATCCTTGGACCTGTTCGATGTCAACTATCAAGCGTATCTTTGATGCGAATTTAGGAACTTCTGATGAAGTCTCTTTTATGAGAGTGATCGCTTAAATTCCATTTATCTCTCCCGATACCTGATGGAGTCAAAGTGAATCATTGCAAATTTTGATTGAAGTCCTTCAACTGAAATGGTTCAATCGCACCTTCCATGAAAAAATTATTGTTATCACATTGCTTGTTACCATTACTTGCCCTTGTTTTGATTTTCGGTCTCTCTGGAGAGGCCTCTGCGCAAGAAGCTGCCAAGCGGTCACTTCGTGCCATCCGCCTCGAAAATGGGCAGGTGACGGTCGATGGTTTTGTGAATGAACCAATTTGGCAGACAGGAATGGCCGCGACCGGTTTTGTTCAACAAGAGCCCTTTGTCGGATCCTTGTCTTTGGCAGAATCGTTTGCGCGCGTGGCCTATGATGAATCCCATCTCTACATCGGTGCATTATTAAATGATCCCCAACCAGACCTTGTCCGGGGGGATGAACGGCAGGAAGATGGGCTTTTTGACCGAAGCGATGCCTTCGCAGTTTTGATCGATACCTACCATGACCACCAGAATGGTTTTTTCTTTGAAACCAATCTATTGTCGGCAATGTCGGATGCCCTGGTCAGTCAGGAAGGGACTGAGGTCAATCGAGATTGGGATGCCAACTGGTCTGTTGCGGCGCAGCGGACCGAAACCGGATGGTCTGTCGAATTTCGGATTCCGTTTACGGCGCTTCGATTCAGGCCGGGCGAAGCCCAGACCTGGGGCATTCAATTCCGTCGACGGGTGCCCCATCTCAAAGAGGTTTCTTTCTGGAGTCCACTGACTTCTGAACAGGTTTTTTTTGAGGTTTCTCGTGCGGGGCATCTCAATGGCGTCAACACCACAAAGCAAGTACAGCCTTTTGCAATCAAACCCTATGTAAAAGGCGCCTATCAAAGCGATCGAACGGGGACGGAGAATATTTCCGAGAGCGATTTCGATGGCGGTGTCGATTTTCGCTATCGTTTCCGGACCAATCTGACGCTTGATCTTACTTACAATACCGATTTTGCTGAAACAGAGGTGGATCGCTTCCAGGTCAATCTGACGCGCTTCCCGCTTTTTTTCCCGGAGAAACGGGAGTTTTTTCTTGAAGGAAAAGGTTTTTACGATTTTGGCCTTTCCGGCCGGGTTCAGCCCTTTTTCAGCCGGAAAATCGGCTTGGTCAACCGTAAATCGGTGCCTATTCTGGTCGGTGGAAAACTGAGTGGCAAGGTCGGTCCCTACGGCATTGGAACCCTTTTTATGGAGACAGAATCGCAAGGGGACGCTCCTTCGGAACGGTTCGGGGTTTTGCGTCTGTCTCGTGACCTGGGTCTTCGTTCAAAACTGGGAGTGATTGCCACCCAACGCGCAGAACGGAGCAAGTCCGGTCGTGAAACAGTCGGAGTCGATGGGATCTTTGCTCCGAATAAACATTTAAGATCAACGGCTTTCTGGCTCTATTCTGATGAAAGTCAGGGAGAAGACCGGGGAGATACCTCCTTTGCAGAGCTTCGTTGGCAAGATCCTTTCTGGCGCATTCGACTGAACCACCTTCGCATTGACAACGACTTTTCTCCCGCCCTCGGTTTTGTACGGCAGGACGATTTACATGAGACCGTTGGATTTGTCGATGTGCGCCCGCAGCCGAAGTCAGGTCGGGTTCGTGAATTCGGGTTCAAGACGGAGATGACCTATCAAACGGATGCCAGTGATAATTTTTTATACCAGAGCAATTACAATCGAATGCAGGTCGATTTTCGATCGGGCGATTTTCTTCTGTTGAGTGTAGACCCTCAACGTGAGCGACTTCCGGAGGATTTTGAGATACGACCTGGCATTACGATTCCAGCGGGAACCTTCACTTATACCCACTACAACATCATTTTTTCCAGTGACACAAGTCGTCCTTTCTCCGGCAATATAGATCTTTTGTGGGGTGGATTCTTTGACGGTGAGAAAACATCTTTGGATTTGGAATTGACGCTTGCGCCAAGGGAAGGCTTGAAAATCGGTGCCGAATGGGAGATCGATGACGTCCGTCTTCCACAAGGGAATTTTACATCACAGCTCCTCAACGGGGATATTTCCTGGTCTCTGAATAATCAACTCCTTCTACAGGGTTTGGTGCAGTGGGACAAAGAAGGCGATTCCCTTGCGGCCAACCTCCGTCTTTCGTGGGAGTACCAGGAAGGAAGCTGGTTTTACTTTATTGTGAACCCCGGTCATCAGGATGACGGAGAAACACTACAGGTGCTTACCAAAATCACTTGGCGATGGGAGCCTTGATAGACCGTCCAGCCCTATGCTTGTAAACAAACAAAAGAGAAAAAAAAAGCCTCCAGGAAAAAACCCGACGTTGCTTCGTTTTTCGGTTCTCATGGTTGTCGGCTATTTTTCCCTGACGGCTTTTGTGGATTATCAACTCGAAAAAAAACAGTTTTATGGGGCCTATGAGGATTGCCACAAAATCTGGTCGGCACGAGGTCTTTATGTCAGTCGAGTTGAGCAAAACTCAATAGAAAGTGTTAAGCGGGCCTTTTCCAGGGGCGCAAGAGGCGTCGAAATAGACCTCTTTTTTGATCTACAACTGAAGCAGTTTGTTATTTCTCATGATTTACCCTATCGACTGAAAAACGGGGCATTGCTGTCTCTCGAAAGCTTGTTGGATGAAACGGGAGAAGGTGGCTACTTCTGGCTGGATTTTAAACACCTGAGCAGACTCAATTCAGGGGAAGTAGAAGAAGCCCTTTTACGGCTGAAAACAATCACGGCTAAAAATAACCTGAAAGAAAAAATCTACGTCGAAGGGGAAAACCCCTTGAATCTCTCTCTGTTTCGAAAAGCAGGGTTCAAAACAATTCTTGATGTCCGTCCTTTGCCGGATCATTATTTTTTCAGTTCAGTGCTCATGAATGTCTTCAAGGCGGTTTATTACTTCGGAGACTTCACGGTCATGGGAATGCAATATGGCGGACTGAATACGCCGATCTACGGCCCTGATGCGAAAAAGACACTCCGTGATGTGCCTGTCTTCCTCTACCATGTGCCTGTGGATGAACCCCTGCTGAAGGGTCTGTCTGCATTGCAGCAAGTCAGGGTCCTGCTGGCGGGAAGAGATCAGAGTGTCGATCGTTTCGAGATAAATACCTGTTCGGACCTAACTTGACATCGGATTGTACGATGGAAAGAATGTTCTCAGTTTGATCCTGGGTCTTTCTTCACAATCACCTTTAAAATCACGATCACTTTTGAAATAAGGGAAAACAGCCACCGGGAGTTTCAATCGTTCCGTTAGAATAAGCCGGTTTGTCTCTTCCGAAGGGGGTTTTTCAGGCGAGATTTGATTGAGAATGATCCCGATGAAAGAAAGTCCTTTTTTTTCTCCATGTCGCACTGTCAACAGAACATGGTTCAACGTGCCAAGTCCGCTCCGTGCAACCAATAACACCGGGAGATCCAACAGCCGTATCAGGTCGATCAAATCAAGATTTTCAGAAAGTGGCACCAATAAGCCGCCAACTCCTTCGACAATCATGAAATCATGTTTCGACTGAAGCTGCCAGTAGGCGCTTAAAATCTGATCGATATTTGGGGGTTCGACACTTCCTTCGGAATTTCCCTTCCTTTTCATGAGGGCAGCATAAGGCGCAAGAGGGGGCTCATAGCGACAGGGCGTAATCAGATCGATGCTGTCTTCTGACTGAGCAGCTTCTTTCAGAACATTCCCGTCAGTGGGAGTGAGCCTTCCTTCCTCCCGCCTGCATCCGGATTCAATCGGCTTCATCACACCACAATCAATGCCATCTGAGAGAAAACCCCTTGCAATGGCTTCGCCGA
This sequence comes from Nitrospiria bacterium, assembly GCA_046756725.1. Classification (GTDB taxonomy): domain Bacteria; phylum Nitrospirota; class Nitrospiria; order SBBL01; family JAADHI01; genus JBHHWW01. The sequence continues at coordinate 12,049 of JBHHWW010000020.1, forward strand.
TGAGCGTTTTTCCAACGCCGGTATCGGTGCCGATGATGAAGAGTCCTTTTTCTGTGGCATTCATATTCATCCGATTCGACTGTCCAGGTTGAAAGTCTGTCCTGAAACGTGCTTCATCATTGAAAGATGGTGGATGAAATTGGAGACTTCTTCAAGGGTAGAGGGGAGGCCCAGGAGATTTTTTTCAAGGATCTTTTTTTTCTGTGCTTCCGTCAGTGGTTCGGTCATGGGGGTGGCAAGAAAACCTGGAAAGACGGTGTTGACCTGAACCCCCGTTGGCCCCCATTCTCTGGCGGCAGTTCCTGATAATCCGATTAATCCCCGCTTTGACGCGGTGTAGGCGGACTGGGCGATACGCCCGGTGACAGCGGAAAGCGATGAGATGTTCACAATATGCCCTTTTTTTTGACACATCATTATTTTCCCCGCTTCCCGCATACAGTAAAAAACCCCCGATAGATTGAGTGCAATCTGTTGGTCCCAGGCGGCTTCTTTGCTGCGCTGCAGGAAGTCGTCCTCTCGAATGGCCGCATTGTTAATCAAAATATCGATCCCTTCCCACTTCGTTTTCAGATTATAAAACATTTGTCTCACAGCCGTTGCGTCGCAGAGATCTGCGGTAAAAAGTGCCGCTCCACAGGCGCTTCTATTCAGCCTTTCAACCAGTCTCTTCCCTCCAGAGATATCCCGAAAAACATGCACGCCGATACGACATGGATCTTTTGAAAAACGTTCACAAAGGGCCTGTCCCAACCCCCCTGAAGCGCCTGTAATGAATATACTTTTCATTTAGATAATACGAAGTTCTTTCCCGATTTTTTCCAAGTGAAACAGGAGGGTATCGATTTGTTCTTGTGTATGGCTTGCCATGAGTGTGACGCGGAGACGTGCTGTCCCTTTCGGGATCGTCGGCGGCCGAATGGCGGGAATGTAGATTTTATTCTGAAAGAGCTGTTTTGAAAAAATGAGGGCCTTTTCATTATTTCCGATCCGGATGGGGACAATGGGCGTTTTGCTGCCAAACGTTTGGAATCCAAGCGTGCTGACTTTTTGATGGAAGTAATGCGTATTTGTCCAGAGTCGCTCCCGAAGGGTTTTGTCTTGTTGAATCACGTCCAGGGCGGCAAGCGACGTCGCCAGAACGCTTGGCGGAAGCGCTGTTGTGTAAATAAATGATTTCGCTTTATTGATCAGGACGTCCACTAAGGTCTTTCTCCCGGCGATAAATCCGCCGAAAGAGCCAAGTGCCTTACTAAATGTTCCCATTTGGATGAGTCTTACGCTGGATGTCTGAAAATAATCTGGAGATCCTCTACCGGAGGCTCCAAGCACCCCTGTGGCATGTGCATCATCCAGATAAATGGCGGCATCATACAACTCTGCCAGATGGATGATTTCCGGTAACGGGGCGATATCTCCGTCCATACTGAAAATTCCGTCCGTGACAATAAACGCATTCTGGTTTTTCTTTCGGTCAGCAAGAAGCTTTTGAAGTTGGTCCATATCCTTGTGGCGGTAGATTCGGAATGTGGCTTCTGAAAGACGGCATCCAGCCACCAAGCTGGCATGGTTAAGACGATCTGACAGGAGAAGGTCCCCTTTTTTTGTGATTGCGGGGATGGCTCCTGTGTTTGCGCCATACCCTGAGTTGAAAACAAGCGTTGATTCTGTGGATTTAAATTCTGCCAACCGTTTTTCCAGTTGTCGATAAAGTTGCAGGTTCCCGGAGATCAGGCGAGACGCGCCGGCACCCACTCCCCAAGTCTGTATTGCAGAAACAGCGGCTTTTTTAAGTGCTGGGTGATTGGCCAGACCGAGATAATTGTTTGAACAAAAAGTCAGAATTTTTTCATGACCCAGAACCATAGAGGCTGATTGCTCAGATTCGATGGCCGTCAGTGTCCGGTGTAAATCTCGGTTTTTTAGAGAGGCTAGTTCTTTCTCAAATTGGTCCATCGGCACTCGCTTCAAATCTCTTTAATAATCGATGCCTTCCACAGGTGTCAATGGATTCCGATTATCTTCTCCAACGCCTTCCCCGTCATTGACACACTTTCTCGTGCCTCTCTATAATTCCAACATGCCTTCATCAGTGATTGGAACGGGTCATTTTCTTCCGAAAAGAATTGTGGAAAATACTGAACTTTCGGAACGTCTTGGCACACCGAAGGAACAAATTGTAAAAAAAACAGGCATCTACGCCCGCCATTGGGCAGCATTAGAAGATTCTGCCAGTTCGCTGGCGATTCGTGCAGCACAACAGGCATTGGCGTCGGCAGACGTTTCAATGCGTGACATCGACTTGATCCTGGTTTCGACCACCACCCCGGATATGTATTTCCCTTCGACGGCTTGCCTGGTCCAGAAAAGCCTTACAGCGAAACCCATCCCGGCGTTCGATATCAATGCCTCCTGCAGCGGATTTTTGTACCTCCTATCCATTGCCGATCAGTACCTCAAAAACGGCTCAGCAAAACAGATTCTGGCCATTTCGACAGAAGTGAAGTCCCGTTTTATCAATCCGTCTGACGAAACAACCGCCATTCTTTTTGGGGATGGTGCCGGTGCTGTGGTTATGGCTGAGGGGGAAAGGGGTTTTCAAAAAATCAGCATTGGCGCAGATGGATCACGACATCGGCTGGTCTGCTTGCCCGGAGGAGGCTCACGCCAACCGATTACGTCAGAAACGCTTGCTCAGGACTTACATACGATGGAGATGAATGGAAAAGGTCTCTTTCGGATGGCCGTAAAAACTCTAGAAAAAGCGCTCCTTGCTTTTCAAGAAGAGGCTTCTTTTTCCTTTAGAGAGATTGATCACTTTATCTTCCACCAAGCGAATCGTCGGATTTTGGAGGCCCTTTACCGCAAGCTGGACATCCCCTCTAAAAAAGCTCTGATGACCCTCTCCAGGTTTGGAAATACTTCTTCCTCTTCTATCCCGATTGCCCTGAATGTGGGTGTGAAATCGGGCCGGATAAAAAAAGGGGATCGCCTGCTTCTTGCGGCCTTTGGAGGTGGTTTGACCTGGGGATGTGCACTTCTTGACTGGTGAGATGTTTTTCAAAAACCAGTCAGTCTATTTGACTATCAACATTTTCGTTACTTATTCATTGATTCAAGAAAGTCTTTATTTGTTTTGGTCCCTTTAATTTTATCGATTAGAAATTCCATAGATTCAACTGTCGAGAGAGGACTTAAGACTTTTCTAAGAATCCACATTTTATTGAGGTCTTCTTTTTCAACCAAAAGTTCCTCTTTTCGAGTTCCGGAAAGAGTAATGTCGATAGAGGGATAGATTCGCCGGTCAGCAAGTTTTCGGTCGAGATGCAGCTCCATATTCCCTGTCCCTTTGAATTCCTCGAAAATAACATCGTCCATCCTGCTTCCTGTGTCGACAAGTGCCGTTGCAATAATGGTTAAGCTGCCTCCATCCTCGATATTTCGGGCGGAACCAAAGAAACGCTTGGGTCGTTGCAGAGCATTTGAATCGAGACCTCCCGATAAAACTTTTCCGCTGGATGGAATAACGGCATTAAATGCACGGGCAAGCCGAGTGATTGAGTCAAGAAGGATAATGACATCTTTTTTATGTTCAACAAGACGTTTTGCTTTTTCCAAAACCATTTCCGCTACCTGAACATGTCTCTGGGCAGGTTCATCAAAAGTCGAACTGACCACTTCCCCTTTGACCTGACGCTGCATGTCCGTTACTTCTTCAGGCCGTTCATCAATTAGTAAAACAATTAAAACGGCTTCTGGATGGTTTTTCATGATTGATTTTGCGATTGATTGGAGAAGGACTGTTTTTCCCGTGCGGGGTGAGGCGACAATGAGTCCTCTTTGTCCCATACCAATGGGCGTAATCAGTTCCATAACACGGGTTGAATAATCTTTTTTGTCATACTCCAGCTTGATCTTCTCCATCGGATAGAGTGGCGTTAGATTATCGAAGAGAATCTTGTCTCGTGCCTTTTCTGGGGCGTCATAATTTATTTTTTCCACTTTTAAAAGCGCGAAATAGCGCTCAGTCTCTTTCGGGGGACGTATTTGACCAGAAATAACATCCCCTGTACGGAGTGCAAAACGTCGGATTTGAGAAGGTGATATGTAAATGTCATCCGGGCCAGGAAAATAGTTATAGTCAGGTGAACGAAGAAATCCAAAGCCATCCGGAAGGGTTTCAAGGACGCCTTCTCCGTAGATCGTTCCATTTTTTTCAGATTGCGCTTGAAGTATTGCAAAGATAAGCTCTTGCCTTCTAAAGTTACTGGCGCCTTCTATTTTTAATTCCTTTGCAACATCAAAGAGTTTTGAGATGCTTTTCCCTTTTAACTCAGCAAGATACATTCTTCCGTCTCCATTCGTTCATACATGTCACTTAAAAAGTTGAAAAACCACGCAATAGAAAGAGTCTAGTCGATCTCTCTAATTTCGAAACCAAATGCAGACGCCGCCAACCGAAGTGGATCAACTCGGTGTACGAGCCAGCTAACGACAATCTGGTATGATAAATAACCCTTGTTTTAGTATGATTAGAAATGCTCTGAAGTAGGTATTAGGAGAAAATAAGCGAAGTGACTTCTTCCTTGCCCCTGCACATACTCTCTAAGTTGAAGAACATTCTTTATTTAGAACTTAAGAATGATGGCAGTATTATATTAGAGATAGAGAATTCTGTCAAATATATCTTAACGACTGTCAAGGACTTGTGATGTAAGGGGTTCTTAATAATACAACTATTTACATTATAACTTGGGTAGCAGAGGACTATGCTCCAGTAAGAGTCGTCCATGTACCAGGAATCGGGGTGACAGACCGAACGCCTGGATAGACCGACGATTGGTATGAATTGTTGTACCAGACTTCCAGGTCATTTGCTCCTGGACCGGTGAACCCTTCTCTGGCATAAAACGCGCCGTAAGCTGAAAAATAATCCTGCATCGTCACACGGCCATCGACATAAAAAAGACCTATGAGGTTGATATTAGACAGGGTCATTGAAACGGGAATCCCATCGACTGGCGGGGTAAGTACTTCAACATTATCCATCCCCGCTTGATTGCCACTGATCGTGACATCCCCGTTAAAGTAGAAATAGCCATTATATTGTCCTCCATCGATGATGAGTGATGCCGGGCTCCCTGGGACGGACTCAATCCAGGCCAACCTGGGAGAAGTCGATCCATCGAACACATCCTCAAATGTTCCTTTATCAATCGCACCTTGCAACAGATGTCCTCCCGGCGAAATAGTGTAGTACTCTCCGTTCATTTTTATAAAGCGTTTTAATGAATTTTCATCAATCTCATCAAGTTTGACTGCGCTCTGGTTCCGTAGAATATTTGAGCGAGATGGGAAAGGAGTATCTCCTGAAACCTCCGGATCAGGAGACAGAATCTCACTTTGAACATTCAGTCGCATCCAGCGGTCTATATTCGTATCCAAGGAAGGATTTACGTCATATGGACTGATATTCGGATCCATATCATTTTGCAGCATTGGGATTTTAAAGAGATTGGTCCCTAAACTTGCCGTTCCAGTATAACGGATTTCTCCCCAATGGACCAAAACTGGAGAATGGTTTGTACCAGAACCCAATCCCTGTATTGCTGCAGTCATCGATCCCAAGGGGTTTTTTGAAAGTTCAACACGCACTTTCTTTTGTGCGCCTTTGTCACTTTTTGAAATCACTTGAACGGCACATATACCATCGGGATGAACTGCCTGGTAGAAGCGTATTTCATCAATTTCCCCCATTTCATTGAGCTCTGAAAAATAATCTGTCGGATTTTTCAGTTGCGATGCAGTTAATGTGAAATCGGGGGTCTCTGCTGTTCCTGTACAATCGGTTGTCAGTATTGCCTCAAAAAAGACATTGTCAGGGGAAGTGGATGGCCGAGTGACCCATGAAATGACCTGTGCGATGCCTGATTCTGCAAGATATTGTGATGCAACTTCGTGTTCTGAATATCGTGAAATTTCAAGTTCTGTCGAGGAGACGCGGTATGCCATTAAGGCGAAGCTGCTTGCAAGACCCAACATCATAACGACGGCGAGAATCGCCATACCACGCTGATTTTTTTTGAAAATTGTCTTCATTTACATGTTTTTCAACCAGATTTCACTGGTAAATTCCCGAGTTCTGTATCCGCCATTTGGAAGATATGTGCTGTCTTGACGGTCTGTTCTTGCCGTTAAGGAGAGTATCACTTTTGCGATCTTCTCTCTCTGGCTCTGATCCAACACGCCACCAACTCCTGGGATAAGCATGCCGTCTCCATCGTAGTATTTGAATTGAAGTTGCTCGATATTCACGGCAACCTTTTGCAGGCCACTTCCGCTTTCCCGGTAGACTGTAAAAACTTTTCGACTATTTCCACACAAATCGATTCCACTGGATCCAACCCATTCATAGCGAATATGTTCTTCATCATCGGAGGCATCATCCACACTTGAATTTTCATTTAAATCAGCCAGGAAATGGAAGAGGGTCGGTGTGGCTTCCAGAATAGGCTCAACGTCCCGTATTCCTTCTGCGCAATTTCCGGGCGTAGCAGATAAAAACCAGCGTTCCTCTGTTTTCTGTCCGCCTGTCGGGGGAAAAAGTGCGCCTTTCGGGTCGTAACCCGCCTGCAATATTTCTCGAGACAAAAGATCTGCTGTGACGCGCCCTTGCTGCTGCATTTCCGCAATTGCATCCTGTATTTCATAGCTTTGGAAAAAAGAAGTCAGCAGTTGATAAAACGCTGCAACCATGATCAGGGTCACCGCAATGGAAATCATCATTTCGAGCAGGGTGAATCC
>JBHHWW010000021.1:0-18549 GCA_046756725.1 Nitrospiria bacterium
AACCCATGGGTGATTTTATCTTCCATTGAATGTCGGTGAGTTCTTTGCCTTGAAAAACAGCGCGAATGGCGTCTCGAATACGCGGGCTCCCTTCCTCTCTCGTAATCAGTTCAAAGAGCTTTTCCCCTTTAATTTCATTTTCTTTAAGATTCAAGAGCGTTTCAAAAGGCTTGTTCCAACGGAAGACTTCTCCCGATCGACGGTAGGTGCAAAGGGCGCTTGAAACATTTTCAAAAATGGAGTGGAAACGTTTTTTTGAATCTGACAGTCGAACCTTCTGATGATCCAGGTGCTTCTGGAGGGTTTCCACCCGATACTCACAGCTTTCACAGGCATTGACATAGTATGTCTCCAGTGCTTTGGACAGATCCGCCATAAACACCTTGTTGGTCTTTGAAAGGATCGATTCCTGTTCTGAAGGGTCTAATTTGAATTGCGCCAATATGAGTGGCGTGATCAGGGAGAGCAGGTGGTGATGCCCCTCCGTTGCCCATTGCCGGGAAAGCTCAATCTGTTGGACCAGTGCGTGAATCCGCAGGGAACTGTTTTTTGCGTGGCACAGATTCTCTAGATATGTTTTCTGAAGGACTTTTATTCGAGCCACTATTTCTGCTTCTGGAAAAAGTTGAACCAGATAGTGCGAACACTTGTTCAGCAAGGAATCGGTATTGACATCGATGATCGGCTGGAGCCTATGAATAAATGAAATGTCGCATGAGAGGTCCTGAAATGATGCTTTGCTTCTAAGACTATCCCAATCCGGGGGACCAGAGCTGCGAGACATTATAACCTCCTTCCTCCATCAGAAAGATTCGCCTGACATAAAATTTCTACGTTGGAATGGGTAGGAAAATGCGCCTACACATCAATAATGTCAATTTCCCCCTTGCAGTGCCCACAGGTTGTCGCATCGACCGGAAGCATTGCAGAGCAATGCGGGCACTTGGTGAGGGCTGCTTTACTTCCAGGTGTCTGGCTGACCGTCCGTTTCATGAAGAGGGCATAGATGAGTGAAAACGGCGCGTAGAGGGTCCCTTTAATCCACCATCGCAAAAAGTTTTGCCCTTTGCTGTTTGCAATGATCGCCGTAATCAGGCCAATTAAAATTGGAATAAGGAAGATTCTCAAAATTGTCGCTCCTCAACCCGTGCCCAATCAGCAGGCTCTAAAGCCAATTGGGTACAGGCAGACCTTGTTTTTTAAAAATTGGTTGATTGTATAATCGACTCTGGTAGCGCGTTCCATAATCCGCCAGGATCGTTACAATGGTATGCCCCGGTCCCATCTGCTTCGCCAGCCTGACGGCACCGGCAATATTGATTGCAGAAGAACTCCCCAGACAAAGACCTTCATCCTGCAGTAAGTTGAAAATGTAGGGAAGCGCTTCTTTATCAGGAACCTGGAAGGCTTCATCAATCTCTGCCCCGTCCAGGTTGGCAGTGACCCGGCCCTGACCGATTCCTTCGGCAATCGAATCGCCCTCAGATTTTAAGGTTCCGAACTTATAATAGTGGTAAAGCGCTGCGCCTTCCGGGTCAGAAAGACCAATAACCACCTTTGAATCCCGTTCTTTCAGGGCCTTTCCCACACCGGCCAGGGTGCCGCCCGTCCCTACCGCGCAGATAAAGCCATCGACTTTGCCTTGGGTTTGCTCCCATATTTCGACCCCCGTGGTCTGACAATGGAAATCACGATTGGCGACATTATCAAATTGTTGCGCCCAGATGGCGTTGCCGGGATTTTCCTGATTCAACTTTTTTGAAATCCGTTCCGCAATGTGTACGTAGTTATCGGGGTTTGAATAGGGGAATTCAGGGACCATTTTCAGTTCCGCACCGCAAAGCCGCAGCATATCAATCTTTTCCTGACTTTGTGTTTCAGGGATGACAATCAAGGTTTTGTACCCTAAAACCTTGGCAATCAAGGTGAGTCCGATGCCGGTGTTTCCTGCTGTTCCTTCGACGATGGTCCCCCCTTTTTTAAGCGTCCCCCGTTTTTCTGCATCGCGAATAATCCCCAATGCCGTCCGATCTTTGATCGAATTCCCCGGATTAAGGAATTCTGCCTTTCCTAAAATTTCACAGCCGGTTTCTTCTGAAACCCGCGACAAACGGACCAGCGGAGTATTTCCGATGAGGTCGAGCATGTTGCCATAAATCGCCATTTTTACAATCTCCTTAATATCATGTTGAGAATCAGGTATTAGCTCATGATGCGGATATATCTCCCACCTTCAAAGCGGGTGAATATGCGTTTTACCAGTGGATGTTCAATCTCATCCATTGCTTTGTCCGGTTCCAGGTTTCGCTCCGCCACGTATGTCATGTGCTCACCTTGATGAACGAGCACATGGTACCAGGGCTGATCTTTCGGCGGTTGCGAACGTGCAACTTGTGCATACCATTCTTCCGTCCCTTGAAAATCCGGGTCCACATCCACAACCACACCGCGATAGCCAAATAACTGGTGATGAATTAACTGACCCACAAAAAACTGACAATTGACATCATTCATATTTCCCCTCTCTGATTATTTTAGAATGCCGAATAGTATATGTCTTGTTCCAGATTATAGTCTTTCCAGAACCCCTAATACAGCCCTTCATCGTTCTTTCAATCTACTTCCCACATCCTGCGTTTGGTATGGGTGCTTACAGAACCCAAACCAGCCATCACGCTATGATGGGGCGTGTCAAACCATTAAGGATTGGGCTGTCTCAGCGTTTTTTCTAAATGCCACAAGCCCAGAGGAGGGACCATGATTTGTCATCGATGTCGGGGATTATGTGTTAGCGATACAGTCAGAGAAGACGGACGAACAACATTTGTTAAAAGATGTATCAATTGTGGGAGTGTCCTTGATTCAACCATTGTCAAAAATCGTCTTTTGCCCTTAAAAGGGCTTTTTCCAAAATTTCATAAAAAACGCGCCATTCAAACATCTGGTCGCCGTGCAGTAAAACTGCAGGAAGTCTGTGCGTAGTATTTGAATGGCCACCGATCTATTTCCATGTCAGCTAAATTTGACTCCCTTTTAAGGGGCTGATAAAATCCGCCCCGCTTTTCATTTTTATCTTAATTCATCTATCGGAGTTTTTATGAATGATCGCTTTCTGAGGGCCTGTCGGCGCGAACCTGTTGATATGACGCCTGTCTGGTTCATGCGTCAGGCGGGCCGTTACATGAAGAATTTTCGCGATATCCGCGCGAAACATTCCCTGCTGACCGTCTGCAAAACGCCCGATCTCGCAACCGAGGTCACCCTCCAGCCCATTGAACGATTCAACTTTGATGCCTCTATTATCTTTGCGGACATCCTTCTCCCACTTGAGCCCATGGGACTTCATCTTGAATTTGTGAAAGGAGAAGGACCCGTCATTCACAACCGTATTCAGGACGCAGCAGACATTCACGCGCTCCGCCCGGTTGTGCCGGAAGAATCGCTTTCCTATGTGATGCAGGCGATTCGTCAGGTCCGTTCGGCATTGAAGGTTCCCCTCATCGGATTTGCCGGCGCCCCGTTCACGCTGGCAAGTTACATGATCGAAGGCGGTTCCTCCCGAAATTACATCGACACAAAAAAAATGATGTATGGCGCGCCGAAACTCTGGAATACCCTGATGGAAAAATTAACCCGGGTCCTCTCAGACTATCTTGCGGCACAAGTCTCTGCCGGTGCGCAAGTTCTGCAGATTTTTGACAGCTGGATCGGCGCGCTTTCACCCGGAGATTACGTCGCATACGTTTTCCCGCACATGAAACGACTCTTTTCAGACCTTCAGAAATGCGATGTGCCACTGATTCATTTTGGAACCGGGACAACGACATTGCTGAAATTACAAAAAGAAGCAGGCGGGAATGTCATCGGACTTGATTGGCGTATCCATCTCGATGAAGGATGGCAGATTTTAGGGGATGATGTCGCTGTTCAAGGGAATCTTGATCCGGTTACGCTTTTTGCGCCTATTCCTGAGATTGAAAAACGGGTTGACGACATCTTAAAGCGGGCTGCAAATCGTCCTGGACACATCTTTAATCTCGGGCATGGCATCCTTCCGTTGACTCCCAACGAAAGCGTCGAAGCAGTGATCGAAATGGTGCATCAAAAATCTGCACGTCCCTTCCCCTCTTAGATCATTGGACTAAAATTACCGAAACAATGTCTCTTCCCAGGAATGCAGGGGGAAGCCAACCATTGACCTCCACCCCTAAAATATTGGTTCGAGCGCCCAACTGGATCGGGGATGGCGTGATGACGATTCCGACGCTTTCTGCCCTCCGACTTTTTTTTAAAGAGGCGGAAATCGTCCTTCTTGCAAAGCCGCCGGTGGCCGCCCTTTTTTCACAACACCCAGACGTTGACCGGGTGTTGCCCTATGAAGACCCCGGCATCCACGCTGGATTTTCCGGCTTCTGTAGCTTGATCCGAATGGTACGAAACGAACACTTCGATCTGGCCTTCCTCTTTCAAAATGCGCTCGAAGCCGCCCTCATTGCCTTTTTCGCAGGGATTCCAAAGCGGGTTGGATATTCAACGGATGGAAGAGGTCTTCTTCTGACACGTTCACTTCCCAAACGAAAGGCGCCCCCACACCGTCATGATGCCTACCTTGCGTTAATGACCCTTGTTGATGGACCTGCAAAAGGGCCAATGCCCCATCTTCTCGTTCCTGCTGAAGAACGCAAAGCCGCCCGCACGCTTTTATCTTCGGCGGGTCGAAGGGGCTCCGGCCCCTTAATTGGCATCAATGCAGGAGCGGCATACGGATCCGCAAAACGATGGTCTACAGATCGTTTCGCGGCGGTTGCTGATCAACTGTCCGAGGCATTTCAAGCAGAAATTGTGCTTTTTGGCGGACCCTCAGAGGTGGCAATTTCTGAGGCGATTCAAAGTAAAATGCAAACGAGTAGTATCGTTTTGGCAGGAAAAACAAGCGTTCGTGAAATGATTGCCTCTGTTTCTCAATGTCGCCTTTTTATCACAAACGACTCCGGGCCGATGCATATCGCATCTGCTTTGGGCGTCCCTCAAGTGGCCATCTTTGGCCCAACCAAGCCAGAGGCGACCTTCTCAAGAGGGAAAAATGACCGGATGGTCCAGAAAAAAGCAGATTGTGCCCCATGCAGACACCGCATTTGTCCCACTGATCATCGTTGCATGGAAGGTGTTTCCCCGGATACCGTCTTTAAAGAGGCTTCAAGGCTTCTCTCCGCAAAACAGAAGAAAAAAAGCGCCGTCTTTTTAGATCGGGACGGAACCATTAATGTCGATAGCAGATACATCGATTCAATCAAGCGCTTTTCCCTGATTCCGGGCGCCGCAGCGGCCATCGCCCGGCTCAATCGGCACGGCATTCCGGTGATTGTCGTGACCAACCAATCCGGGATTGCGCGGGGCCTTTTTTCAGAATCCTTTCTGAATCAACTTCATCTCCACCTTCAGAGACTTTTGGCAAAAAATGGAGCCAGGCTTGATGGAATCTATTATTGTCCGCATCATCCGGACTTTCAAAAAAATGGTGAGAATAAAAAATGTGCGTGTCGAAAACCCGAACTCGGAATGATAGAACAGGCGGCTCTTGACCACAATCTTGATTTTTCGAAATCGTATGTCGTTGGCGACAAACCGTCTGATATTGGACTTGCACAGAACGGGGCAAGGTCCATCTTGGTACAGACTGGAGAAGGGATTGCTTCGCTTAAAAAAATGACGCGATCGGGTCTACATCTCGATCATGTGGCAGAGGATTTGACAGAAGCAGTCGAATGGATTTTAAGACAAAATGAACAGAGGAATCCCGCTGTTGATCTCTGAAGTGATCCTTCTTATTGTGTCGGTATATCGAGCGACAAATACAAATGCCTCTCGTGGAATTTAATTCAAAACCAATAAACATTTTATGTCTATATTAGATCGTATATTTTTGAAAATGCGAAATAAAGTACGGATTGAAAAAGACAATTTCTTTGAAATTGGAGAGGGAACACGGATTAAAGGAACTTTTATTTCCATCGTCGGGAAAAATAACTGCTTGATGATAAAAGATAAGGTCAAAATTCGAGATAGTCATATTGAAATTTATGGAGAAAACTGCCGTATTGAAATCGGGTCGAATACCTTGGTCGGCCACGATAGCTATCTTTCTGCAAAAGAAAAAAATGTGAACCTTGTTATTGGAAAAGCATGTGCACTATCGAGGAATATAAAATTAATGACATCAGACGGGCATGATATCCTACAATCAGGAAAAAGAATCAACCAAGCTAAAAACATATATATAATGGATCATGTATGGCTCGCGGACAACGTTACAGTATTAAAAGGTGTGACGATTGGAGAAGGCAGCATCGTCGGTATAAATTCCGTTATAACGAAAAGCATTAAGAATAATGTTCTTGCGGCAGGGAACCCTGCCAAAGTTGTAAAAGAGCAAATTACGCACCGCGATGAGTTAACCTACTAAGAATCGTCACAATCAATCAAAAGAATAACCAATGTGGTTACAATTGATAATCAGGTTTTTACCCGTTAATATCCAGGCAAATTCACGGCGACACAGCGCCCGGCGGAAAATACAAAAGGCGTTGCATTTAATATCGAAATAGCGACATCGTTTTAATACGGTCATTGATTTTTTCAGAGCTTGTATGAAAAAAAAAACCGAGGAAGCTTATCCCAAAAAAGGTATCCACCTTTATATTTCCGACTACATTTGTTCCTTACCAGACCTGAACGGGGCCGTTGTGTTGGACATTCCCTGTGGTGATGGAAGAGCAAGTCATGAATTTGCAAAAAAAGGGGCCACTGTAAAAGCGTTTGACCTCTACCCTGAATTTATGAAGCATGAAGAAATAAAGGCGGAATTTGCAGATCTTTCGGACGTTTTACCGGTAGAAAGCGACACAATTGACTATGTTATATGTCAGGAAGGCATTGAACACATTCCAACTCAGCTTAAAGTTCTTGAGGAATTTAATCGTGTTTTAAAGAAAGATGGCGTCCTGATTATCACGACGCCAAATTATTCTCACGTTAGGGCGCGCTTATCACATTTTTTTTTAGAATCGGACTACTGGAAAAGGATGCCTCCGACAGAGATTGACAGTGTATGGTTTGCGAACGACCAATCCAACAAGCTCTACTTCGGACATCTTTTTTTATTGGGCGTTCAACATTTTCAGACCCTATTAACTCTCTCCGGATTCAAGGTTGTGTGTCGGATAAAGGCCAATATTGGGAATACTTCGCTCATTGTTGGTAGCCTCTTATATCCTTTATTTGCATTGATTACATTGATTTCATGGTCGATTTACAGAAAAAAAAACCCGCACATTTCTCAAACTGATAAAGACCGCATATTATGGGAACGATTGAAGCTAAACCTCTCACCCAAAACACTCTTCTGCAAGCATCTCTTCTGGATATTGAACAAAGAATCGGATTTGGACGAAGTGATTATTAAATTAAAGAAAATGAGCAGGATATAAGGAAATATCTCAAATTTACGCAAGATAAGAGGCACTTTGGAGCTTTTGTAATGCCCGCAAATCCAATCCCCCGATTTTTCAAAAAAACACGCAGGGAACTTTTCGTAGGCTTGTCTAAACTTGGTCTGAAAAAAGCCTCGATCAAGTATCGAAAATTGAAGGTTCGCATTCCGCTTATTTATGGCATCGGGCGCTATCATTTTCTCCCACCGGATAATCTATGGATGAGAAAGGCGATTCGCATTGCCACAACGCTTTGGCCTGAAAGGGCGGTTGTTGATATTGGGGCGAATGTCGGGCAATTTATGCTTGAGCTCAAGGCCATTAGTGATTCAAATCCTTATTATGGGTTTGAGCCAAATCCGCCCTGCATGTTTTATCTGTATGAGTTAATCAGGATGAATCAGTTTCCTAAAACATTTGTTTACCCGGTGGCTGTTTCAGAAAGAAATCAAGTGCATTATCTATATTCTTCTGCCTGGGACAGTGGTACAAGCACTTTGGTGGAGGCGTTTCGACAGGAGAACAAGGCGTATTCAACCTCGGTTTATTCGGTGAACGGGGACGACTTTCTTGAAACAGTTCAAGACGACATCTGCTTCATAAAAATTGATGTTGAAGGTTTTGAATATGAAGTGTTAAAAGGCATTAAAGATGTTGTGAATAAACAAAGACCCCTGATTTTTTGTGAAATTTTAGTAGACCACCAAGATGAGGGCAAGCTTGAAAAAATAAAAGAAAACATACAGTCTATCCACACACTCATGACAAACATTCAGTATCAAACATATGGTGAAAAAGAAGATCTAGAACCATTTTTAATGAATCATGTCGGAGATTACGCAAACTTTGGAAACGACTTCCTTTTTATTCCAAGAGAACATGTTAAGCAGGTTATGAATCATATCTAAATAGATGGGTGATTCAGAACATGTCTTTCAAATTCCCTCATGCCTGGGTTTTAGTAGAAAATGGACAAAATAAGCGCCTGTATTATCTCCTTTAACGAAGAAACAAAAATTGAGGACTGCTTAAAAAGCCTAGTGGGTGTGGTTGATGAAATTATTGTCGTTGATTCATGCAGCACAGATCAGACCGTCAAAATTACATCTCGTTATACAGATAAAATCTTTTCACAGCCTTTTTTAGGCTATGCCCAACAAAAAAATATGGCTATCGAAAAGGCCTCATATAATTGGATTTTAAGCCTGGATTGTGACGAACGCCTTTCAGAAGAACTGACTCAAGCAATCCAAAAACTGAAATCCAATATCGGCCGGTTTGATGCATATCGGATGGCGAGAAAAACATTCTACGTTTACCGGTGGTTAAACCATTGCTGGTATCCAAATATCCGGATCAGATTATTCAACAAACAGAAAGCGGAATGGGGTGGAGGCGATCTGCACGAAAAAATTATCATGCAGAGCAACAAGATCTCCCTGATCCCGGGGGACATACTTCACTATTCATTTGACAGCATCTCTGCGCACATTCAAACACTCGATAAATTTACAGAAATTGGCGCGCAGGAAATCATAAAACGAGGCAAAAAGGTCACTGCATTGACCCCTTTAAGCCACGCGGTCTGGACCTTTGTTCGAATGTATTTTCTGAGGCGTGGGTTTTTGGATGGACGCGCTGGATGGGTCGCTTCCGTTCTGTCATTTGTCCACGTCTACACGAAATACAACAAAGTGCTTTTTGCCCGCAAAATGTGGAAAAAGCATCGTTCTTCGGACTAAGATGTGACCTATTTTCCTCAAAAAATGAACTTCGAAAACTTTCTCATACGCCGGATATGACCAGAAGATGTAATAAAATACTGGTGGTTCGAAATGACCGTCTTGGTGATTTCATGCTGGCTTTTTCTGCATTCGCGCTGCTCAAAGAAAACCTTCCAACTGTCCAGGTCCATGCGCTCATTCCTTCTTATACGGAAGAGATGGCCAGGCTCTGTCCCTGGATCGATCAGATATTGCTAGACCCGCAGACGGGAGGAAAGTTGTCTTCCGCACTGGCCCTCGGGAAATTGTTACGACACGAAAAATACGACGCAATTATCACGCTTTTTTCGACCATGCGTGTGGGGCTTGCAGCCGCTCTCGTCAGAATCCCGTTCCGACTCGCGCCTGCAACCAAGGCGGCCCAGATATTTTATAACCACCGTCTGGTTCAAAGACGTTCCCTCTCTGAAAAACCAGAGCACTGCTACAATCAGGACCTCATTCGGTATTTCCTTGGAAAACAAGGCGCTTCCATTAACAAAAATCCAGAACCACCCTTTCTTCATTTTGACAGCCGGCATATCGATGCATTGAAATCGCGCTTTTATCAAACACACGGCATTGACAAAAAACAGAAGCTTATTTTCATTCATCCGGGAAGCGGTGGTTCAGCCAATAATTTGTCTCTGGAGCAGTATGCAAGACTTGCCTGTTCCCTGAAATCACAAAATGGACATATGTTTGTCATCACTGCGGGTCCGGGGGAACGGACACAGGCGGAGAATCTCATCACGCGGATAAATAAAATTTCCGCATTGCGCTGTATCCTGTACCACTCTACAAAGGGATTGCGCGTTTTTTCAGAACATCTCCGCTTTGCAGATTTATTTATCAGTGGATCGACAGGACCGCTCCACATCGCAGGGGCATTAAACACCCCGACGGCGGGATTTTATCCGGCCAGGCGTTCGGCCACGGCACTGCGGTGGCAAACGTTGAACAGCCCCTCTCAGAGGCTCGGTTTTTCACCGGAGAATATGATCGATCCTGAAAATATGGAAGGGATCGATGTGGTGAAGGCGGCTGAATTAATCAGCGAACATTTCCTGTATCGATAAAGTTGACTTGAGATATTTGACTAAATGTTTGGACCCAGAATGAGAACACCCCACACGAAGATCACATTCAAAATAGAAAGCATGACAGCGGCAGAACCGACATCTTTTGCTTTTTTTGAAAGGGGGTGTTTTTCCGTTCCGACACGGTCAATGGCGGTCTCAACGGCCGTGTTCAAAAGCTCGACAATCAGCACCAGAAACAGGCTTCCAACCAAGAAGACGATCTCTATGGCAGTATGACCCAACCAGAAACCCGTGGGCGCGAGGAAAACGAAAAGGACCATTTCCTGTCGAAAAGCAGCCTCCTCTCTTAAGGCGGACTTGAACCCATCAACCGACCAGCGAAAGGCGCTGATGAAATGCTCGAAACCTGATTTTTTATAAGAATTCATTTACCTGCGAATCGGCTTTTTATTGTTTCGTGCAAAATTCTGGTTTCAAATGGTCTCGCAAATTCTCAAAATGCGCTTTGGACGAAAACTGTTGTTGCGCTTTTTCTTTTCCTGCCAGGGCAATCGCCTTTCTGAGAACAGGATTTTCTTTCAGCTTTGCAAGACTTCTGTAAAGCGCCTTGCCGTCGCCGGCGGGGAAGAGCAATCCCGTTTTTCCATCATCGATGATTTCGGGAACGCCTCCGCTGTCTGAACCGACCACGGCGACACCCGCGTGCATGGCTTCCACCAGGACCAGACCAAAGGTCTCTTCATTTGTTGCCAGTACGACACAATCACAGACCTGCATCCATTCCTGTACATTGTTTACAAAGCCTTTAAAAATGATTGTTTTTGAAAGGCCTTGCTGATTTACGTGGTCTTTGAGTCTTTTCAAATAAGCTTCATTCATCGCCTGACCGACAATCAAGCCCTTGATTTTCAGAGCGTCCATTCGGGCATGGTTAAGTGCTTCTATCAATAGATGCTGCCCTTTTTTTTCTTCGATGCGGCCGAAGAGTCCGACGAGAAATGATTCCGGAGCAATGCCAAGTGCGGTCCGTATTTCCTGCCGTTTTGACGTGCCTAGAAATTGTGAAGGTGCGTCAACGCCGTAATAAAGACGTACAATCTTGGCTGCATTCACCGGACTCAGATACCGTCGCGCTTCTACAGCCAATTGGTCGGTAATGACCAACATGCGGTTCATCTGTCTGTATAAAAAATTATGATAAAAATCATCCTTGTCCCGGGTCAACTTCATCTGACGCGTATAAACAAGTCGTGGTTTTTTTCTGGAAAATGCCTTTGCGAAAGCAGCCAGAGGGAGATCTTTCCCCCAGTGTAAATGAAGCACATCGATATTACGGGCATCAATTAAGTCAGCGAGTCTTTTCGCAGCCAAGATTGGCAGTGCGCGAAAAGAAACCCTTTCAGTCAGGAAGGGAAGTGTCTCTTTCTTGAAGTAATTTTTGAGCTGACCCGCATCATGGATAACAGACAAAACATCGTCGCTTTGAGAAAGAGCCCTGACTGTTCGTAGCATATATAATTCCAAACCACCCAGAGAAGGGGAGAGGCAGAGTTCAAGAATTTTCATATCGCAACCTGAATAGCGACTGGCTTCTTTTTATTCATGACCACTCGGCATCGCTTTAACCCGGTGACTTCTCTATCCACGACAGTTGTGATATATACGAAGTGTTGTATCGACACATGGCCTCTTATTTTCTTGTTTCGGGTTTGAAGTGGTTATAAGCTTCAAGCAACGTTTTCCAGTTTTCTTCAGGAACGGGAGAAAAAAGACCAGCTTTTGAAAGCTTGTTGAGAGATCGGCGGAGACGGGAAAGATTGACTTCCTGCCATTTCCCTTTTTTGGTCCGACGGGCGCTTTTGTCAAAATCGATGAGAAATACTTTATCATTTTTGTTGAGCAGGATGTTACGGGCATTCAAATCAGCATGGTTGATTCCGGCAAGATGAAAACGTCGGATACACCTCCCAATGGTACTCCACACCACTCGAGTCAACGGTGCGGAAACAAGTTTTTCTGCCAAAGAGCAACAATCGGACAAGACCAATGTCATAAGGTCTGCACGATAAACACACCCTTCACGAACAACGCATGCCGCAACGGGCTGCGGAACAGGAAGTCCCTCGGAATACATTTGGTTCAGGAGAGACCACTCCTGCCAGGCGCGCGACCGGGAGAGACCCAGCCAAAGATACCGATCTGTGATCAACGAAGCAATCATCCCGCCTCTTCGATAATGGCGCAGGGCGTATTTACGGTCATGATCAACAACAAAATAGGTGGTTCCACGTCCCTTGGCAACCCCCAAGGTTTTACCTCGACGCTTCCAGTCTTGCGGGTCAAACAGAGATGGCGTCGGATTTTCAATGATCGAGCGATCATATAAAATATGATGATGTCCAACTTTTTGATAAGAAGGTTTCATAAAAAAAGATGCTCTTTTCCATCGCCTCCCAAATCACTTTGTATTTTACGGCTTTCCGCCATTGGCGATGTTTGCCACATGCTTCCTGTTGTTCGAACCCTCCAGAAATACTGGCCGAATACGGAATTGACGTGGGTAATCGGAAAACTTGAAGCAAAGTTGATCGGTGATATCCCCGGTATTTCATTTGTCATTTTTGATAAATCAGCAGGATGGCTGGAATATTTGAAACTCTACAAAAAAATATCTCCACAAAAATTCGACATCATACTACATCTACAGACATCTATGCGCGCCAATTTAATCAGTCTGCTCATTTCAGGAAATATCTGTCTTGGCTTTGACCGGGCTCGTGCGAAGGATTGGCAATGGATCTTTACAAACCACCAAATTATCAAACAGTCCCGACAGCATGTTCTCGACAGTTTTTTCGGGTTTATTGAAACACTCGGGATTCAAAAACGCCTTCTAAATTGGGATATCCCCATCCCGGATTGCGCGGATGCAGTCGCGAACAAATATCTTCCGGGCGATGAAGAAATCTTGATGATCAGTCCCTGTGCCAATGCACGATTCCGAAACTTCCGAAATTGGACCATCGAAGGATATGCGGCTGTGGCAGAATATGCCGTGACCCGACACAAGATGAAAATTGTTTTAACCGGTGGTCCGACCTCTGAAGAGAGGCGATACGGAGAGGGCATTTCTCAACAGGCAAGATGTGAGGTCTTGAACCTGATTGGAAAAACAACGCTCAAAGAGCTTCTGGCAATTTTAAAAAAAGCAACGGTTTTGATCTCACCTGATTCAGGCCCGGCCCACATGGCCACCGCCGTCGGAACACCCGTCATCGGTCTTTACGCAACAACAAATCCGGACCGTGCCCGACCCTATTTAAGCGCTGAATGGGTGGTCAGCAAATATCCGGAGGCCGTCAGGATGGTGTACGGGAAGGAAGTCTCTGAGATGCCCTGGGGAACACGCGCTCGGCAGGAAGACATGATGGCTTTGATTACGAAAGAGGCGGTGATAAAAAAGCTGGACCAACTGCTTGAAAAATTGTCTCTATCTAATTCAAACGAAGACGTTCAAAAGATTGGATCAGTTTAAGGGGCGCGCGTCAGTTGGATGGCGTTTGTGTTCAGTTCGGTGAAGCGTTTTTTCCCTCAACAAGATAGATCACCGTTTCTGCAACATCTGTTGTGCATTCTCCCATCCGTTCAATATATTTTGAAATAAAACTTATCTGGATTGCCCGGGTGATGGTCCCGCTGTCTTCTACCATATAGGCAAGAAGTTCACGAAAAATATGATCGTTTAGATTGTTGAGAAAGGCATGGTCTGCACAGACTTTTCTGGCAAGTTCAGCATCTCTATTGACGAAAGCATCCAACACTTCCCGAATCATTTTTCGAGCTGCTTCGGCCATCCGCGGGAGATCGATATAGGGTTTCAGGAGGGGTTCGTGAAAAAGTTCAATGGCTTTTTCGCAAATATCTTTAGAAAGATCGCTGATTCGTTCAAGATCCGTCGCGATCTTCATCGCTGTCGTAATAAATCGGAGGTCGCCGGCAGTTGATTGCGTCAGGAGGCGGATACATTCCTCATCAATTGCCTCATCCATTTCATTGACAATATGGTCATTCTGTATCGTCTTTCGGGCAAGCGTGAGGTCCGTTTCAACAAGAGATTTCATGGCATCCGCCAGTTGTGCCTCAACAAGCGCGCCCATTTTTAAAATCTTGTCTTTCAGAACAACCAGGTTGTCTTCATCGCGTTGCGGCATTCTCCCTCCTATTCATGAACAAACTGTCGATTACATACCTCAAGGCGCCTTGTCTGTTAAGTCCACAAACATTGCCGCATGGCTGCTGAGAGCAATCGTCCGGATGGTATAACTTTTCCTTCATTCCTGCAACAACACTTCAGTCAGTAAGGCTCTGAATTGTTTTGATATCTTTGGTATGTTAGTTTCTTATCCATCCCGTTAAGGCGCCTTCGTGAGTGGCATACCGGAGACATCTACATATAAAACAAGGATTGATCAATGAAACAAAGTCGGCCAAAAAAACTCTCCGTAAGATCTCAAACGTGGTGCATATTGCACGAGAATTCGGCACTGCCGCCGGGGTCGGCGGCGTGAAAGATGTGACTTGGGGACTTTCCAGAGCAACGGCGGATCTTGGCATTCGGACACACATGTTCCTTCCGTATTACCGGAAAGTAGACAGCTTCTTAAAAAAAGAATCGCTCCAGATCCACACCTGTCATTCTTTCGTCTTGGATATGAATTACGGCAGTCATATTCGAAAAGAAGCGGTTGAAATCCTGTCTTGTGAGTTCCAGAAAAATCTCTGGCTCTATTTGATCAAAGCAAGGCCATTTCGATATTTGGCGGAGGAGCCGACGAGAAAAATTGAACGACACGGTATTTACCAATACACAAGTGCAGAGGCGGAGGCCCTGGGAAATCCATCCCTTGAAGGAAGCGGGTATTCCGATGCCTTCGCACAAAATGTGCTGATGGTTAAAGCGACCCTTCGCACACTGGGAAAAATCGCCTGGAGACCGGATGTCGTCCATTGTCACGATGGCCATGCGGCCTTGTTTCCGCTCATTGCACAGACATCCAGCGAAGGATTTGCCGCTTATTTGGCGCATGTCCCGACACTGATCACCATCCATAACGCAGGAAAGGGCTATCATCAGGAAACAGATAGCCTTGAGTACGCACAAGCGATTTGCGGTATCCAAGCGGAACATGCTCAGGAAATTTGTAAAGCCTGTACTTTGGACGGCCTTTTCGATCCTCTGCTGGCCGCGGGGTTGTTTGGCACCGCAATCAATACCGTGAGTGAAAACTACGCGAGAGAACTGTGTACAACCGGCTTGGATGCAACCAGCGGGTGGTTGGGGCATGCTCTGGCCGGGCTCGGCATCACACTTCTTGGCATTACAAACGGGATTGATGTTGATTCTTATCACCCCGAAAAAAACTGTCAACTGGGACTTCCTCGTCCGTTCCCCAATGATGCTGGCAATTGGGCTGGGAAAGAACAGTGCAAGCAAGTAATATTAGATGGGTTTGATGTCTTTCCCCTGTCTGAGGATGTCCGAAAATTTGGGTCTCTCAGTTACGAAAAAGACATTCCGCTCTTCACGTTTGTGGGGCGTTTAACCGCACAAAAAGGGTTTGACGCATTATGCGGGGTTTTCAAAAAATTGCTGGATGAAGGGACCAAAATCCAGTTATTGGGATTGGGCACCGGAGATATGTCCATCATTAAAAAATATGAGGAACTGGCAGGCCACTATCCTGGAAGTGTCTGTTTTATAAATGGATTCAGTGGGAAATTTGCAAACAGGGTTTATGCGGCCGGAGATTTTTTTCTCATTCCATCCCGTTTTGAGCCTTGCGGTCTGACCGATTTTATCGCACAAATCATGGGGAATATCCCGATTGTTCATCAAGTGGGAGGCCTGGTTAAGACCCTCGACAACAACTTTGGTTACGCTTACCTGGGGGGTGAGGAAGAATTGCTGGATACGATAAAAAGGGCGATCAAAGATTATCGGGAGCCTGGAAAAAAACGCCTCAGAAAAATACAGAAAAACGCGCTGAAAAATATCCAGGAGAATTTTACCTGGGAAAAAGTCCTCGAAAAAAAATACCTTCCTCTATATGAGAAAATAATCGAAGAAGTGAAACCGGCATTGCCCTACTGAAGCATGGAACCCGCCACACGCATTTTTTCTGTATATGATCCTGAAGGTTCAATAGATGCGAGCCATTCTGTTGCGGAATCTTTTGAACTGTCGTAGATCAGGGCACGTTCAAAAGATTCTATTGCCCCTTTCTTGTTTCCGACCTCGTGGCGTGCGATGCCAAGTAGGAGGTAGGTCTGACCTTCATCTACAAGATTCCCTTTTTCGAGCATTTCTTCAAGAAGGCGGCCTGTCTTTTGAGGAATGCCTTGGTCTAAATAAAGATGGGCAAGGTAGAGGGATTCTCTACCTTGAAGCAAGTTCTTTTTATGGGCCAACTCTAGAACAGCCAATGCCTTTGCTTGTTGATCCAGATCCCGATAAAGACTCGATAAGTGTGTCCAGTATCGGGGCTGCTCCGGGAAACGGAGGACCATTGATTCCAGCAGGTCTGCAGCTTTTTGGTTCTGATCCAGCTCAATATAAAGTGTTAAAAGAGTCTGATACCACGACTCCTTCGGGGTCGGCGTAACAGCCATTGCCCGCAAAAGGTGTGCAATCGCTTCACTTTTATTTTCCAGCATCACATAGGCCGATGCGGCCAGTTCATGGGCTTCTGCCGGAGGTGAGGCCACCTCTTTCATCCAATCCTCCAGTCCCTTGACGCCGACTTCATAGCGCTCCAGGCTGATATTCAGCTGGGCCAGGTCGTACTGAATTTGACGGGTTGTTTTTTCCGGAAGCCGATTTAGTGAAAGCGCGGCTTGGAAGGAAGAAATTGCGTGCTGGTAATCTTCAACATTGATATAGGCGTATCCATAGGTTTGGTAAACAACTGAAGCGGCATAGGGCTCTTCCTTCACGAGGGGCAGCAATTCGTCCAGCAAGTGAATTGCGACAGTCACGTGCCCTGCCTCGATTTGCTGATGAACCGCTTTCAAAGCCTTGTAGTGGGTCTCAGAGAGACGGTCCGTTGTTTCAGGTTGCGACCAAACGGCAGAAAGGTTCACCCCACCTGACAGCACCATCACAAATAAGAAAAAAACAATCCGTTTCAAAACTTAATCCGTGTCTGTAAAATTGAAGCGAATATTCTGAATGGCGTGTCGAACGACCGCTCTACCAGAGGTTCGTTTTGGTCTGAACTTCCACTTACGGATGGCGCGAAGGGCCGCTTGGTCAAATATCTCTTCGGGATTTGATCTGACGACGACTGGATCTTGTACAGAGCCGTCGATTGTAATCGTAAACTGAACAGTCACAACGCCCTCAATCTTTGCCCGGATCGCCCGCCGCGGATAAGTTGGGGGAATCCTGAAAAGCGGTGCCACATCCACTTCAATTTCTACAGCAACAGGCGCTTCAACCGGGGCTTCAATTGTTTCGGGTTCCGGTTGGACCTCGACGACTTCCTCAATACTTTCCTGTACAGGGACAGCTTTCACAGTTGGGGGAGGGGGAGGCGGTGGATCAGCCACAAAATCACCTAAATAGGCCTGTCGGCTTAAATCCATTGAAGGTTTTATCGGTTCAACGGGTGGTCGTCGAACCTGTTTCAATTTTTTCAGTTTAGGTTTTGATTTTTTGATGATTTTAGGGGGTGGCATTTTTTTTAAGATGGGCCGTTTGGGAAGCTTTTTTCTTTTTTCAGGAGGCGGCTCTGACTGGGCTTTAAAGCGGATGAATTCAACGCCTTTAAAATCAACATTTTTCTTTGTGATCGTTTCTCCGGAAATCATCTGGTGCATCATGAGGAATAAAAAGAGGTTGACAACCACCGCAGCAAAAAAGACCGGAATGAAGCGTTTCATTTCCCTCTCTCCTGCGCAACAATTGAAACATGCGATATTTTCGAGAGACTTGCCTGAATAAGAAGCGTTTCGTTCATCTGCAAAGAATTCTTCCTCAAAGGATGCTGGAATTGGGACAAGTTCTACAGATAATGTTGAAATGTTGTCATTTCGAGCAGAGAGACGACATTTTAATATAACAAACGGCTTTTCTAACATTACTGACTGACATCTTCAAAAAATAAAAAATGAAGATGATAGTCGATTTCAATTAAAACATTAAAAAATATGCCTCTTAACGAAAGTCAGCGATGCGAATTGGTTCGTGGATCA
>JBHHWW010000022.1:0-18512 GCA_046756725.1 Nitrospiria bacterium
CTCTGTCGGTTATGAAAAATGGTCAAAAAAAAAGCCCAGTGCAATGAAACAATGCACCGGGCTCTGGATTCTGGATGGAACGACCTCTGGCCTCTCGCTTTGAATATTTAGATAGATATGATATTCAGTATCAATACAAGAAAATAAAAGGTAATCGATCTAGAAAAAGTTGTCAAGCGTGATTTACGCCGGGAACAGGTGAGAGAGAAATTTTACCTTGAAAAAACAGGTCATGACTTCATCAGGGGTTCTTTTTGCCACTTGCCCTGCCTCGTTTGAACTTGCAATGATTTTTTGAGGGATGCCAGAAAATATTCGCGCTTCCAATCAACAGCGCCCAATCGGGTAACCAGGGAGGAAGGCATCTGGCAATCAAAAAAATGGAAATCCCATTGATTAAGCTGTTGTAGCAAAGTGATCAGGGCCACTTTTGAGGCATTGTCACACTGAGAGAACATGGATTCCCCGAAAAAAGCTGCGCCCAGCGAGACCCCGTAAAGACCGCCCACAAGTTGGTCGTCCTGCCATGCTTCTGCGGAATGGGCGAATCCAAGATGGTGGAGACGCGCGTAAGCATCCATCATCTCTTGCGTAATCCATGTGCCCCCGGAATCTTTCCTTTTCATGACGGCACAGGCCAGGATGACCGATTCAAATGCCGTGTCAAAACGGATTTCAAACGAATGTCTTTTCATGACTTTCCGGATGCTCGCGCCGATATGAAGATTTTTAGGAATGAGGATGGTTCGCGGGTCTGGAGAGAACCAGAGAAGCGGATATTCATCCCCGTGCGGCCAGGGGAAGATCCCTTTAGAATAAGCGGTTAGAAGACGATCGGGGTTCAGGTCTCCACCATAGGCCAGCAAACCGTTTTCGTCGGCTTCGGAAGGATCTGGAAATGCAGGAGAGATGCCCAGCGGTTTTACCAATGACCATCCCTAACAAACAGGAAGCGGGGCATAGACAACGCTTAGGTTCATCAATTCACTCAACCACCCATCCATTTTTTCTTTGGAAAGGGGCGCACGGTTGAATCGAAGCTCGAATTTGTAACCTGTCTCATCTCCAATCACCCCGATCACGGCAGCGGATTTTTCTCCTTCGACCAGAACCTTCTCTGTCTCAAATTCGCAAAGGGTTACGATGATCCGTCCTTTATTTCGCTCCACTGCTTGAACAAGCTGGGGCAGATCATCCATGGCGGCATGAACATAGCCTCGATAAATCAATCGGGCCTCCGGCTGAAGTTGATGAAAGGCCTTCAGTGTTGTTTGAGAAAAACCGGAAAGGTAGGTAAGCACAACTGCCGGTTGAACGCCCAGTTTTGCGCACAACAAGGCCGCCGGTACGAGGACGGCATAATGATCCGCATGAATATATTCAAATTGGCAGGGGCCGAAGGCATCCGGCCAGGAATGGGACACTGCCTCCCCTTTCCCTTCGGTCAAAATAGACAGACGTTGATTCTGGTATTCGATTAAAAGCGGCAAATCCAGAACCTCGATTGCTGTGGAAAAGGCCTGAACCCGCTCACTGATCCACGAAGAGGTCTCCTTCTCTCCCCTGATTTCACCGGGGCTGATGATTTCAATCGGCGTCAAACGAATCCGAATAAATCCATGGGTCTCTCGAAAACCGACCCAGGCCAACGCCGTTATCTGATGACGCGTAATGCTAAGTTCCGTTGGAAGCTGCCAAGGATGACGCAGTGAGAGATAGCCTTCCATGCCGGGATTTTGCTGGTAAAGACCATGGTGTCTTCCTGCCAGCAAGTAAAAATCCCCTGTCCAGTTTTCATTCACCTGAATCAGGGTGACCTCGCCGATGGGCCATTTTTTAAGCCGTTCAATTTCATCCAGATGGTCGACAGAAAATTCTTCGAGGTAGCAGGCCACTTCCTGATGCGACTCCCGGACTTTCAGCCCGAGATGCCTCAATCGATCCATTCGATTGCGAACCTCTTGAAATGAAATAGAATGCCGGGTTTCCCAGCGCTGCTCCCGCATGTTCCTCCCCTTAAACCCGTTCTGCCAGAGCGTTGCGAATGGCGCGAATACGTTCAAGCAAGGGGGGATGAGAATCATTCAAAAAAGAATGGAAAGGGTGAGGGGTAAGATTTGATAGATTATTTTTTGCGAGTTTCTTCAAGGCGACAATCATGGACGCCGGTTGTTCCACCGTCTGAACGGCAAAGTGGTCTGCTTCATATTCATTTTTTCTGGACAGGATGTTCATAAAGATAGAAAGGATCATCTCAACCGGCGTGAAGAGCATACTGAAGAAAATCAGACCGGCGTAAACAGAAGGTTCCAGGATAAAAAAAGCATCGTAAAGACCCGCATGGCTGATGAAAATCGAGAGCAGAAAAAACAACAGTCCGGTATGTAGGATGCCAATCATCATCCCCTGTAGGGTGTGTTTCTTTTTGTAATGTCCGATTTCATGCGCCAGAACGGCAAGCAGTTCCTGGGTCGTCTGCGTTTCAATCAGGGTGTCGTACAGAGCAATGCGTTTGTTTTTTCCAAAGCCGGTAAAAAAGGCATTTGCCTTGCTGCTTCGCCGGGAGCCATCGATGACGCTGACATTCTTCAAAGGAAAATGGACAGAGCGGGCAAGTGACATGATCTCGTCCTTCAGCACGCCTGCTTCAAGAGGCGTAAATTTATTGAACAAAGGCATGATCCAGGTGGGCGCGATAAACTGGATCAACAACATAAAAATACTGGTTGCGCCCCAGGCATAGAGCCAGGTGTAGGGACCGGCATATTCAAAAAATGAAAGCAGGGCGGCAAGCAAGGGTCCGCCGAGCAGGATGCCAAGCAGCGTTCCCTTGACCAGGTCGATCAAAAAAACGGCGGGTGTCGTCTTGTTAAAACCGAACTGCTCTTCAATGACAAAGGTACTGTAAATGCCAAAAGGGAGGGAGATGAGGCCTTTCAAAAATGCGAGGATGCCAATGTAGGCCAGTCCGCTCAGAAGGTAGCGAAATCCCCATTGACGCACGATCTGGTCCAGAAGATTGAAGCCGCCGGAAAACCAGAAAAGCAGTGTGACTGCCAGCATAAAAGTTGATGTGATCATCCCGAATTTTGTGGTGACACGGGTATATTCCTGTGACTTGCAATAGGCATCTTTATCGTAAACAGACTGCATCTCCTTTGGCAACGCCCCGGACAGGTTTTTTAAATTCAAAAAATCTGCACACAAGTCGAGAAAATACCCTGTGAGCAACGTCAAAAGGATGATTGTCCCATAGATATTCATATCTGTTTATCCTACGAATAAGGGTCTTTTATGAAAAAAAGATCAGCGAACGGTATTATAAAAATTGATAAAAGGCAACAGAAGATCTTGATTCACTGCCCAGCGGATGATTTTGTAGATTCGGGAAAAACGAGAATCACCTTTGCCGCTTCTCTTGGTACGGCTTCCATTATTTGAAAGCCTTTTTCAAATAATTCGAAGGGGAAGGTGTGGGTTAGCACTGGCCTTGGGTCGAGTCGTCCAGCATTTAAGAGCCCTGCCATCTGAAACCAGGTTTCAAACATCTTGCGGCCGCTGATGCCGTATAGTCGAATCCCCTTGAAAATAATTGATTCGCTGAAATCAATCGGAATCGACTCTGAAGACAGTCCGAAGGCGGAAAAACGACCGCCTTTGCGAAGCATTGCCAGGCCATGTCGAATCCCTTGAGGACTCCCGGACATTTCCACAACCACATCGGTGCCGATGCCATTTGTGTCTTCCAATACCTGCTGGACGACATCCTCTTTGTCTGCGTGACAAACCCGGTCCGCCCCCATTTTTTTCGCGATGTCCAGACAGAGGGGGTTCAGTCCAATGAGGGTAATCCGAGCCGCCCCGACGGCCCGGGCGACACCGACTGAAAAAAGACCGATGGGGCCGTCTCCCATCACGACGACTTCCTGTCCGGAGACCGGTTCGACCAGGGTCGCGTAGACGGCGTTTCCCAAGGGATCTTGAATGGATGCAATTTTGGTCGGCAAGTCGGACTCGTTCATCCAGAGACTCCGTTCAGGAATGGCGACGTATTCCGCAAAACAACCATCCCGATCAAGTCCGAGGATCTCAAGGTTTGTGCAAAGATGCGGTTGACCACGAAGACACAGCGGACAGACGAGACAGGGAATATGGCTGTCTGCCGTCACATGATCTCCCGGAAAAAATTGGGAGACATCTTTTCCGATCTCCACGATTCGCCCTGAAAACTCATGCCCGATGACCCTTGGAAATGCCTTGATCCGCTGCCGCGCCCAGTAATCCCAGCGGTCAATATGAAGATCGGTTCCGCAGATTGAGACGCAGTTGACCCTGATCAGCACCTCATCCGGTTGACAGCTTGGCAGGGGCATCTCGATCATTTGAAGTCCTTTTCCTCCTGATGTTTTTGCGATGGTTTTCATTGCGGGTCTCAATCTATTGTGTTGGGTTTTGTTTTTCGCCCTTTCGTTAAGAATACGCCTCCGGTTATCTTAGGGAAAGCACGCTTTTTGGGAAGGACTTTGGGCGCCCGTATTGTGTTTATGATGGAATTCAATTACATTATCCTGGTGTTTATTGGCTCCTAAATCCATAACACAAGTCCAGTTTTTCATTACCTAATCGGGAGGGCAAGCGTGGAAAAAGCAAGAGAAAGCGATACTGAGAGGAACAAGTTGATTGCAGCGATTTTAACGAATGCCTTGTTCACGGCGAAGTTGGTCCATATTCAAAAAGGAACCGTGACCGATTCCAAGGGCATACTGGAAGACGTTTTCAGCACATGGACCGCCATCAGCCATCATTTTGATAAAGAAACAACCAATCAACGACGATCTTCTGATCCGAAACAGGGGAATAAGGAGGAAAAGTCATGAGTCCTGCATCCACTTTTTTTAGATGGCGGCCCCACCCCTGGCATGGCCTCGAAGCCGGTTCTGATGCACCTCAAATCGTACAGGCCTACATCGAAATGACGCCCCAGGATCTGGTCAAATATGAGATCGATAAGGAATCGGGTTACCTTCGCGTGGATCGTCCACAACCGACATCTTCCACGCTTCCTTCCTACTATGGATTCATCCCAAAGACTTTTTGCGGCCCCCGGGTTGCGGCATTGATGAAAGACGCGGCGGAAGGAGATGGAGATCCGCTGGATATCTGTGTTTTCAGCGAGCGCCCCATTCTAAAATCTGAGATCCTTCTGAATGCACATGTCATCGGCGGCCTTCCTATGCTGGATGAGGGCGAAGCAGATGATAAAATCATCGCCATATTGGAAAAAGATGCAATCTGGGGCGGGATTCAAGATATCTCCGAATTTCCCGCAAAGCTTGTGGATCGGATAAGACATTACTTTCTGACTTACAAGATGGTGTCGGGAAAAAAGGTCGATGTTTCCATTGGCGATGCTTACGGAAAAGAAGCGGCCGAAAATGTAATTAAGGCGTCGATGGCAGATTACGACGAAATATTTGGAAAGGACTACCAAGTTCCCTTGAAATGAATTTCCCGTTCAATACTTATAAAACGGCTTTTCTTGTAAAACGAATGGTCCCCGTCCTTCTGTGCGTTTTTTCTCTTCTGTTTTGCCAGACACTTGAGGCTGGAGGCCGTTCTCAAAGCTATTCCTTTAAAGAGCTGATGAACAAAGGAAGACCTTCGATTGTTAGTATTCGTTCTGCCGAAGTCGCGAGGGATGGCAACAGTCCCTTGAAAGATTACTTCAGACTCGGTCGCCATATCCGGCCGGACATCAAGGAAGGAAGCCTTGGAACGGGGTTTATCATTCATGCTTCGGGGTTGATATTGACCAACTATCATGTGATCGCTCCGCCGCCAAGATATCGTGTGGCGGAGGGCATGATTGTCCAGCTTTCTGATCAGAGAGAATTTGCCGCCCGCGTCATCGGAAAAGATAAAAAAACAAATGTGGCGCTTCTCAAAATCCTTGGAGAAGGCCCTTTTCTTCCCTTGGATCTGGGGAATTCAGAAACGCTTGATGTGGGAGAGTGGGTTATGGCCGTTGGAAACCCGTTCGGCCTGGAGGAGACAATGACGGTTGGCGTGGTGAGCGGAACCGGTCGGGTACTCGGCGCGGGGCCCTATGACCATTTTATTCAGACAGATGCGGTGATTCATGCGGGAAACACCGGAGGCCCTCTGTTTAATCTCCGGGGGGAGGTGATCGGTATGAATACGACCGTCGGTCCCTCAGACATTGGTATTGGGTTCGCCATTCCGATCAGCATGGTTAAAAAGATTCTTCCTATGCTGGAAAAGGACGGAAAGGTTACGCGGGGATGGTTGGGAGTGATGATCCAGACCTTGACGCGGGACCTTTCAGAAGCCTTTCATCTTGAGAAAAATCAAGGGGCGCTTGTCACTGAGGTGATGAAAGAAAGCCCCGCAGAAAAGGCAGGGATTCTTCGAGGAGATGTCATTGTCGAATTTGATGAAAAAGTGATTCACAGGATGCACGACCTGCCTGCATACGTCGCAGATATCCCTGTAGGAAAAACGGTTCCCATTGCCTTGGTTCGTGACGGAGAGGCTTTGGCATTGAATGTCACCATTCGTCTCTTAAAAGAAGATTAATGGCCGTTTTTGATAATTTTACTTGATATTTTTTTACATGATCCTGTATTGTTCTGGCCATTCTTAAAGAGAAGGTCCTGACCATGAGTCCCTCTAAAGACCAAAAATCCTCACAATTTTATTTATCTATTCTAAACAGCATGTCCGAATCTATTGTTGTCATCAAAGAGGACTTTACGGTTGATTATGCAAACGAGGCAGTCCTCTGCAATAATCAGGATAATGTCAGCGAAAAAAAGTGTTATGCCCTGCTTCACGGGCGGAAAACACCTTGTGAAGAATGTCCCTGCATGTCGGCTTTTGAGCAGGGGAAACCCTTTCGGGTCATTCGGCGGGATAGTGGGAAGGGAACAGGCACCCAAAAAGAGTTGCTGGCCTATCCCGTTTTTGGGGAAGACGGCCGAGTCGACAGGGTGATCGAGGTCCTCCGCGACCTCCCAAAGCAGGAGGGAGTGGAGGGGTCAGAATCTTCTTTTTGGGAAGCAGGGAAAGGTTCTTTTTGCGGGATGATTGGCCAAAGCAAGAAGATGTACGAACTTTTTCATATGATTCGTATTGTTGCGCCCAGTAGCGCGACGGTTCTCATTTACGGAGAGAGCGGGACAGGGAAGGAACGCGTTGCACAAGCCATCCACCAAATGAGTGATCGAAAAGACCATCCCTTTGTTGCAATAGACTGTGGCGCCCTTCCCGAAACACTGCTTGAAAGCGAGCTTTTCGGGCATGTGAAAGGGGCCTTCACCGGCGCCATTATGAATAAAAAAGGGCTCTTTGAGGAGGCGGAAGGGGGAACCCTCTTTTTGGATGAAATCGGCGACACCAGCCTTGTTTTTCAATCAAAACTTCTCCGTGCGCTTCAGGAAGGCGAGGCCCGACCCGTCGGGGGAATGCAAAACGTCAAAATAAACGCCCGGCTGATTGCGGCCACAAACCGTTCGCTGAAAGAGGCTATTGCAAAAAAGACTTTTCGCGAAGATCTTTACTACCGACTCGCTGTTATGCCGATCATGATCCCACCCTTGCGGGGGCGACTTGACGATATTCCTTTCCTGGCTGCTTATTTCATCAAAAAATACGCGGCTCAAAATGGGAAGGGGAAAAAGTATCTTTCAAAGGAGGCTTCCGAGTTGCTTCTCAGGATGCCATGGAAAGGCAACGTCCGGGAATTAGAAAATGTGATTGAAAGAGGTGTTTTGATGTCTCAAGGTCCCGAGATTTCCCTTGAATCGCTTTTGATTGTTGAAGAGGTCAATGCCCTGGGTTACACCCCCTCAGACACATCGCTCTTTGCATCAACGCAAGAAGCCCTCCACAGAGTTGAAAGGGAACGCATTCTTGAATCTCTACAACAGTATAACGGTAATAAATCGATGGCCGCACGCGCCCTGGGCATTTCCCGCGCAAGTTTTTACAACAAACTCAAACGCTACCAAATTCCTGTTTCAGCTTGATCTCCCACAAGATCTCTTCCCCATTTATCTATTTTTTGACCTCATCGTCGCATTTTTCTGTTTTTCTAAAATTTATCCTCCACTGTATGAAATTAAATTTGAACAGAGAGACGGTTGAACCCATCGGAAATTGATGTATTTAGCAGACGGAATGTCATTCAAAAGATTGGTGCCTTTCTTCGTTCCGCCGGGTGGGTGATACAATCTGCTGATAACACTGATTTTACTTCGTTACTTGGCATTGCCGTCCGTTCCTTCCCGCTGTCTCGAGGACAGGGAAACGTAGGTTATCTTCTCGTTGTCGATCGAAAAGCAGCAGGGGTCATTGAAGTGATCGACACGTTTCAGAGAACTGAACCAGGGGAAAAGCAAGCGCCCCACACGTTGATGGATTGGGAAGTTCTCTCTGAGAAAGTCCGTCAAGGATTGCCATTCAGCCTTCCGGTGCATATGCGTCCGCTTCCTTTTTTCTACCAGTGCAGCGGGATCAAGATTTCGTTTAGAAATGGATTCGATCCGTCCCCCTGTGTCCGCAATCTTTCCGCCTTTCACAAACCAGAGACCCTGAAAGGCTGGTTAGAAGAGGGCATGATCGGGAGTCTGCCAAGGGATATGGCAGCGGCTTCCTCCGTAGAATATGGAAGGCGTGGCACAACACTTCAGGAGAGAATTTGGATCAACATGCCGCCATTGACTGAGAATGGTCTCCGGCTGCATCAGGTCCAGACCCTTCGTAATATTGAGCGCTCGTTGCGGGAAAATCGGCTGCGCACACTGGTTCAGATGTCAAGCGGCTCAGGGAAAACGCGCGTTTCGATCAGTCTCATTTATCGGCTCGTTCGTTTTGCGGATGCCAAACGGGCGCTCATTCTTGTTGATTCCGATGTGTTAGCTGTTCAGGTCTTCAAAAGATTTCATCAATATATATCTCCCGATACAGGCGAAAACTTTGGCGATGAATTCCAAATCAGATTCGTCCAAAACGGCACGATTGAGCCCGCCACACGGGTTTGTATCAGTACACCTCGGAATCTTGACACCTGCTTGGAGGAGAGGGAAGAAGCAAGGTCTGGAAAAAACAATTTAGAACCTCGGTTTCAATATCATTCGGAACTCCCCATCGAAACCTTCGATGTCATCGTTGTTGACGCATGTTCTGACATAAGCGGTTCCCCATGCAGGAATGTCATTGAATATTTTGATGCGTTTATCATTGGTCTGTGTACAACTCGACGGAAACGGATCGATCATCTCTTCAATCAAAACCTGGTCATGGAATATTGCAGCGAATCCGCCATCAGAATTTCCTTTGAGGCGCTTCTCGATACGATTGCAGAGGGCAAGATTAAAGAAGATCTTCTTGTCGTCTTTGCGGCCCGCCTCTCCAGGATGACCTATTGGCTTTCTGAAGAAGATGAAGCGGCGATTCAGGATGCCAGTGTCGTTTCTTCAGGTCTGGAGATGATTGATCGCCAACCACCCGGATTGACACTGAAAGAATTGAGCCGTCATTTAACGGAAGTCCTTTCCTCCAATCAGATAGAAAAAGAAGTGAGAGATCTGAAAGACGGGCAGGGATTTAAACCGGCTTTTCCCAGTGTCAGGAAGGAAAAATTGCAAAAAGCAACTGCGCCATTCCAGTCGTTCAGGTTGCGCGAGATTCTTCTTGCACTCAACAAGAAGATGTGTGGTTCGACCTAGATTAAGAAAGCGATTCAACCCCCAAAACTTGTTTTCTCAAGTTGCCTTTGAAAAAACGATTCAGTATAATCCGCCGAAATATCACGGAGGAAGAGAAATGGAAACGGCAGATCAAAAGACCTTAGAGAGTCAGCGGATCCTTCTTCAACGCGAGGAAGGGTATGCAAACCTGGAAGAATATCTTGCGGATGAGGGATTTCAAGCCCTTAAAATGGCACTTGAAATGACGCCGATGCAAGTGATCGCCATCATCAAAAAGTCCTTTCTCCGGGGACGGGGCGGCGCGGGATTTCCTGCAGGAATTAAATGGGACGGGGTTCGAAACAACCAGACAGGGGCTCATGGCGCCCCACCCAAACGGTATCTGGTCTGCAATTTTTCCGAAGGGGAACCCGGCACCTATAAAGACCGCTTCCTGGTTCAGAAAAATCCCTATGCCTTGATTGAAGGGATGATGATCGCCTCTTATGCGGTCGGAACCGTCAATGCCATTATCTGCATCAAGGTGATCTCCCAGAGAGAAGCCGAAATCCTAAAGCGGGTCATTGAAGAATGCCGGCTGGCCGGCTATGTCGGGGAAAATGTCATGGGGAAAGGGCACGATCTCCCCCTGGAAATTGCTTTTGGTCCGGACTCCTACCTCCTCGGGGAAGATCGGGCACAGTTGGAAGTGATTGAAGGGAAGCCGCCGTGGCCGCGCGCCAAAGGCATTATCCCTGTGGTTGTCGGACTCTACGGACAACCCACGGTTGTGAACAACGTGGAGACCCTCTCAACCGTCCCCTACATCATCAGAAAAGGACCGGACTGGTTCAAGTCCATCGGGACCGCTGATTCCCCCGGAACGATGATTTTTACGCTCACGGGAGATGTGCAGCGTCCCGGCATGTATGAACTGCCGATGGGCACCCCGCTCTCGACACTGCTCGATGTCTATGGTGGCGGCCCCTTGATGGGACGTCACTTCCAGGCCGTTTTCTCCGGTCCGACCAATGCTGTCATTCCAGCAGACAAACTCGACACGCCACTCGATTATGGGTCTATGCGGAAAATTCCATCGGGCCTCGGATCAGGAGGCTACACAGTTTTAGACAATACCGCCTGTGTCCTGACCATGGGATTGAATTTCTCAAAATTCCTTGCCCTGGAGTCCTGTGGTCAATGCACCTCCTGCAAGACGGGGACGGGTCGAATTACAAGAAACCTTGAATTGCTTGAATCAGGAGAAGCCACAGAAGAAACGGTCCTTGCCATCCTGGATGACTGCCAGCACATCAAGGGGGCAGGCCACTGTTATCTATGCACAGAGGAAGGGATTGAGATCGGGAGTATCTTTTATAACTTCCCCGAAGTCGTGGTGGAACATCTCGAATATGGCTGCATTAAGGAACGCCACCTTGTGATGCCGAAGATCAAAAGCTACGACGAAGCAACCCATACCTTCACATTTGATACAGCTTACTTTGAGAATTGCGCGGCACTTGGAAAAGCAATCAATTACCCTGAGCATTAGTCTCGCGCGTCCTTGCCTTCGTGCAGAAGTCATTTGGTTGATCGTCCTGCAATACAGCCCTTTAGACCATCCTGAACATGCATCGAAATCACCTCAAGCGTCTCCTCAATAATTACGGAAAAAAGCATCCTGAAGAAGCGGAATGTGTCGGCCGATTTATCCGTTTTGTGAACGCTTACCCGAATTGTTTTGAACGAAGTCTTTCATTGGGCCATGTGACCGGTTCGGCCTGGGTGGTCAGTAAAGATCAAAAACATGTCCTACTGACCCATCATCGAAAATTGGATCGATGGCTTCAGTTGGGGGGACATGCCGACGGTAATACAGACATTCTATCCGTCGCATTGAGAGAGGCCTATGAGGAGTCGGGTTTTGTAAAAATTGTCCCGATAACAGATGCGGCCTTCGATGTCGATATCCACCTAATCCCGCAACGAAGCAAAGAAAGCGCCCATCATCACTATGATGTCCGGTTTGTTTTTCAGGTCATCGGATCTGAAAAATTCGAAGTCAGTGACGAATCCCATGCCCTCGCGTGGGTTCCAATCACGTCTATGAATGATTTTACGGATGATGGCTCTTTATTGCGGATGCGAGAGAAATGGATTGGCTTGCAAAACTCAGTAGATGAGTAGGAAAGAGAGAGGGACGCTCCCTATGGGAGTGGTTTTTTATAGGAAATGTCGAGGTTTTTCATTTTTTTTCGAAGGGTATTCCGATGCATTCCAAGTAATTGGGCTGCTTGAACCTGGTTCCCTCTCGTTTCACAAAGGGCCATTTTCAGGAGTGGTTTTTCAACCTCCTGCATTAATAGATCGAACAGGTTCTCCCCCTCGTGAGAACGCACTTTTCCGATAAAGTCTGACAGCCGCTTTTCGATCAACTCACCAAAATTGGCGCGTTCACGTTTCCGCCTGTCCTCTCTGCGTCTATCTGGATTGTTTTGCTGACGGCGATTTGTTCCTCCTGAATTTGGATCTGGATTTAATTTTATTGATGTTTCGTGAATTTGATGGACTGTTTTTTTGAGCATTTCCGTTGTTGAAACAATTGCGTAGAAAGGTTCTTCACTTTTCTGAAACTGTTCAAGAATATGGAGGACTTGCTCTGTGTTATTTTCAGCCGTGATGACGACCAGGTTATCCGGTGAAACCACTTCCCTTGACAGGGCTTTGTCTGCGTGAAGAGGTGTTAGTTTTGCGCCATTTCCCTTAACAACATCTTGGAAATCACTGACAATCTCGGAGTCTTTGTGGATAAGCAGGATACCAGGTGACACGAATCGCTCCGGATGAGGAAGGATAGATGAGCCGAGTTTTGTCTATCACATAGACTAAGATCTGTCAATGAAAAACAAGCCTGTTCTCCTTCATATCGATCATGATTGAATCTCCCGACTGGATGGTTCCATCAATCAATTTTACTGAAAACGGGTTGAGGAGGTCTCTCTGGATTGCCCGTTTAAGGGGTCTTGCCCCGAAGACAGGATCATACCCCTCACGTGCCAGATAAACCCTTGCCGCACTTGTCAGGGAAAGCGCCACGTTTTTTTCTTTCAGGCGCGCTTTCAAAGCGCTCATCTGAATATCCACAATTTGCTCGAGTTGTTTGATGGTGAGCGGGTGATAGATAACGATATCGTCTACTCGGTTGAGAAATTCCGGTTTAAAGTATGTACGCAAGGCGTTTAGCGCACGATGTCTAATCAGGTCTTCCCGCCTTTGTCTTTCCAGGTTTTCGTCTACAATGAGTTTCGATTTTTCACCCTCAATTCCACTGTCTTCAGTTTCAACTTCGTTCTCTCCCTGAGCCGCTTGAATTTCCTGACTGCCGATATTAGAAGTCATCATTAGGACGGTGTTTTTGAAGTCAATGGTTCGACCCTTTCCATCCGTCAAACGTCCATCGTCGAGGATCTGAAGAAAAAGGCCGAAAACATCGGGATGGGCCTTTTCAATTTCATCAAAAAGAATGACTGAGTAGGGCGATTTTCGAACAGCCTCTGTCAACTGGCCGCCTTCGTCATGCCCGACATACCCGGGAGGCGCACCGATCAGACGGGCAACACTGTGTTTCTCCATATATTCGGACATGTCAATTCGGATCATGGACAGCGGATCGTCGAAAAGACATTCCGCCAGGGCGCGGGCTGTTTCGGTTTTTCCGACGCCGGTTGGGCCGAGCAGGATAAAAGAGCCCAGAGGCCGCATGGGGTCCGCAATGCCGGCTCTGGCTCGCCGCATGGCATTGGAAACGGCGGAAATGGCTTCTTCCTGCCCGATCACGCGCCTATGGAGACGTGTTTCCATTTGGAGCAGTTTTTTGCTTTCTGCCTCAATCATTCGAGATACTGGGATACCGGTCCACTTGGAGACAATTTCTGCGATATCCTCTTCATCGACTTCTTCTTTTAACATCTTCGTATATTGCTGGAATTTTTGTAGATGTTTGTTTTCTTCAGAAAGCCGCTTCTTGAGTTCAGGCCCTGAACCGTAGCGAAGTTCAGCTGCTTTCCCAAGGTTCCCTTCCCGCTCTGCTTGCGTCGTATTTTGCCGGACATGGTCAATTTCTTTTTTGAG
Source organism: Nitrospiria bacterium (assembly GCA_046756725.1). Lineage (GTDB taxonomy): Bacteria > Nitrospirota > Nitrospiria > SBBL01 > JAADHI01 > JBHHWW01. The sequence goes on from JBHHWW010000022.1 coordinate 13,842, forward strand.
CGTTTGAATTTTTTGGATGGTTCCCTTTTCTTCTTTCCACTGTTTTGATAACCGTTTTGATTTCTGCGTCAGGCCGGAAAGTCTAAGCTCGATTTCTTTTAATCGTTTCTCTGAACCATCATCCTGATCTTTTTGGAGGGCTGCACGTTCGATTTCAAGTTGTCGTATCGCCCGTTCAACTTGATCCAATTCAACAGGCATGGAATCGATCTCCATTCGGAGTCTGGAGGCCGCTTCATCGATAAGATCAATCGCCTTGTCCGGGAGAAAACGATCTGTGATGTAGCGATGAGATAATCGGGACGCAGCAATTAAAGCAGCGTCATGAATTCGGACGCCATGATAAACCTCGTACCTCTCTTTTAAGCCGCGCAGAATGGAGACGGTCTGATCGGTTGTGGGTTCCTTGATAAGCACTGTCTGGAAACGCCGGGCCAAAGCAGGATCTTTTTCGATATGCTTTCGATATTCGTCGATGGTCGTGGCCCCGACCGCCCGCAGCTCCCCCCGGGCAAGTGCGGGTTTCAACAGGTTGGACGCATCAACGGCCCCTTCTGCCGCGCCTGCACCGACCAGCGTATGGAGTTCATCAATAAAAAGGATGATCTCTCCTTCTCCCTTGATCACTTCCTTGATGACGGCTTTGAGGCGGTCTTCAAATTCACCTCGAAATTTGGCCCCCGCGATCAAGGCACCCATGTCGAGGGAATGAACCTGCTTTTTCTTCAGTCCTTCAGGTACGTCGCCTGCGACAACGCGATCAGCTAACCCTTCTGCAATGGCGGTCTTCCCGACACCCGCTTCACCGATTAAAACAGGATTGTTCTTGGTCCGGCGGGAAAGGACTTGAATCACCCGGCGGATTTCTTCATCACGCCCGATGACCGGATCCAATTTCCCAGTTCGAGCCAGATCGTTCAAATTACGTGCGTACCGGGATAAGGCCTGATATTTCTCTTCCGGAGATCGGTCTGTTACTTGATGGGCACCCCGAATTTGTTTCAGGGCGGACAAAACCTTTGATCGGTCAAAACCCTCCTTTTTGAGAATAGAAGCGACGGGGGATGCCTGATCAAGAAGGGACAGAAAAATATGTTCTGTGCTAATGTACTGATCCTTTAAGAGCGTCGTTTCTTTTTCTGCGCATTCAAAAAGGTCGGCTACAAGCGGGGAGAAATAAATTGAGGCGACAGCGCCGGGCCCGGAGACGGCGGGTTGTTTTTTCAATTCCACTAAAATTTTTGTTTGAACAGGCTTGAGGGGAATCCCGATTTCTTTTGCAAGCGCAGTGACAACGCCATCCTTCTGTTCCAGAAGCGCCAGTGCGATATGGCACAAGTCAAGCTGTTGATGATGAAATGAAGCCGCCTTTTTCTGGGACGTTTCAATTGCTTCCCGTGCCTTCAACGTAAAACGATCTATCTGCATCAATCTACTCCACGTAATTTTTGTGTCAGACGAAATCGAAAGGTTCTGAGTCTTCTAAATAATTCTTTTATTACAGGAATTCAAGCACCTTGGAAATTGACAGCTTATCTATGCAGTGGTATCTTTTTTTTGTTCGCGGAGTACCCATGGTTTCCCTTTTTTTTCTTGTCATTCTATCTCTATTAATCCTGCCAATAGATGCCTTTTCAACGGAAGTCTATCGCTATGTGGACCCATCCGGGACAAGCCATTTCACCAATGTTCCGACGGATGCCCGTTATCAACGGCAGGGGCCGCAACGGAAAAAGACCGGGGAGCGGGGAAAATATACGGCCTTGATCGAAGAAATCGGGCGATCCGAACAGATTGACCCTATCTTGATCAAGGCTGTGATTCGGGTAGAATCGAATTTTCGTTCCAAGGCTGTTTCAAAGTCCGGGGCACAGGGCCTGATGCAGCTGATGCCGGCAACGGCAAAGTCGTTGGGGGTCGAGAATCCTTTTGACCCCAAAGAAAATATTCGAGGTGGGACACGTTATCTTCGCTCCCTTCTTGATCGTTTCGCAGATGACTTAATGCTGGCCCTGGCGGCTTATCATGCCGGTCCTGGAAATGTTAAAAAATACGGTGGACTGCCACCCTTTAAAACGACTCGAGCATATGTGACAAGGGTATTGAACTTTTATGAAGGGTACCTGGAAGAAGTGAACAGTCGATCAGTCATCTACAAAAAGCATCTTCCCTCAGGTGAAACGCTTTATACAAACCAACCAGACAGCTACAGTGCGGACTTTTTCGCCCAGTCCAAGCGAAGGTTGCAATAAACTCGATTCTTTATTCCGTAAATACGTCCTGGCAGCCAAATTGAAATTGTTCTGACAGTGTGTCCTGCGTCAGTTGAATGTGCCTTGTTGTCATTTTTTTTTCCTGCCTTGGAAAGTCACTGCGAAAATGTGCGCCTATACTTTCTTCCCTTGCCAATGCAGATTGGATAATGGCAGCAGCCGTCCAGAACATATTTTTTGTCTCCTGTGCAATACGCGAAGGGGTGGAATGCGAAGACAAAAGGGTTGTGGATTCTTTCCATTGACTGATGGCTTTTTGCAGGGAACGCTGACTCCGGATGATTCCGCAGTGCTTCCACATGGTTTCTTTTAATTGTGTTTGTGCCCGTTTGCACTTCTCAAGCGATTTTTTAGAGAGCTCTTTTGACGTGAAGCCATTCACACAGGAAGGTTGATCGGGAATCTCGACGGCGTCATGCGAAGGCCTTATCTCGACGGCTTCTCCAACATGGGCGCCATAAACAAGCGCTTCGAGCAAAGAATTGCTGGCAAGCCGGTTGGCGCCATGTACGCCGGTCGTAGCCACTTCCCCCACTGCGTATAGACCTGGAATTGTCGTTTTTCCTGAGAGATCTGTTTTGACACCACCCATCATGTAATGGGCGCTGGGTGCAACAGGTATCTGCTCTTGCGTCATATCGATGCCATAGTGGAGACAGGTTTCAAAAATTTTGGGGAACCTTTCCCGGATAAATGAAGGTTCGAGATGAGTGATGTCGAGAAAGACATACTGTGCGCTTGACTGCCCGATTTCATTCCAGACGGCCCGGCTCACAAGATCCCGCGGCGCCAATTCTGCGTCTGGATGGTAACGGTCCATGAAGGGTTTTCCCTCGACATCCCTGAGTCGCCCTCCTTCACCACGGACGGTCTCGGAGATGAGAAATGATGGTGTCGTCGGAAGTTTAAGTGCCGTTGGATGAAACTGAATAAACTCCACATCCTCCAGTCGTGCGCCAGCCCGAAGCGCCATTGCGATGCCATCTCCCGTGGCCACCGGGGGATTGGTTGTTCTCTGATAAACCTGACCGCCGCCGCCGGTTGCAAGGATAACAATTTGAGATAAAAAAAGTTGAACTGTTCCTTGTTGTTCATCCAGAACCCATGCCCCATGACATGTCTTGTCCGTCGGAGAACTTCCTTTAACGAAAAGGTCTAGCGTGAAATGTCCATTTTGCGTCGAAATCGCTTCGATTGACTGGATTTTTTTTTGCAGGGTCTTGATGATTTCACTCCCGGTTGTGTCTCCCTTTGCCCGCAGGATACGGTTCTGGCTGTGCGCTGCCTCACGGGCAAAAGCAAAGCTGTCCCCGACTTTATCAAAAGCTGCGCCCCAGTCAATCAGTTCATGGATGCGTTTCGGCCCTGCGTCAATCATTAACTTGACTGCCTTCTCGGAACAAAGCCCGTGACCTGCTTGCAGTGTATCTTCGTAGTGTGACTGCATTGCCTCTTGTCTTCCACTCAAGGCGACAGCGATTCCGCCTTGGGCAAATGCAGAGCTGGATTCTCTTTTCAGCCCCTTATTCAGAATCATGACTTTTCCATGTCGGCTGGCGCCGATGGCAGCGCGAAGCCCGGCGACGCCTCCACCGATGATCAAAACATCTGTTTTAATGGTTTTTACGGGTGTGCGTGACATGTCTATGTCGTCAAAAAATACCAAAAGGAGAAGTTCCGATAATTTCTACGAGCTCCGGGTGCTCTTGATTACTCCAGCGAAAACGGGTCGTTCCACGTTTTTTCAGCGGAGGCCCATCCACAGATTTTTTCCAGACGCCCACCCATTGAACAGTGGTGTCCAGTGTCTCATCCCTGATTTCCACCCAGTTAATCACCATCCTGAGATTCACTTCGGTAAATTGAAGGAAATCGGAAGAAAGCTTATTTCGAAGTGCATCGAGCGGCTTAAAAGAAGGAGATACATTTGACAGGAAGGATTCTTGCGCTTTTTTTTCGTAGGCGTCAGTTAAACGCGCCAAGGTATCCTGGAGACGACTTGCTTTGATTGAAACTGCGGAAGGTTTTTTGGGATTGCTTGAACACGCCGGAAGACTGGCAACAAAAAAAAGAAAGAGGAAGAAGGCTGATAGGCATTTCAATCTGGTGTTCATGGCAAAATTATAGTGTATCATCAAAATAGTGGTCAAGAAAAACCATGTTTTGGTAGTGTCTCAGTTTGAATAATGGCTTGATTTAAAAACCTTCGAGTAAATAGTATAATAAGTTCGGAGGTTTAAATATGCCAAAAGGTCCTAAAGGATAGAAAGACCCGCCGATGTCGTTGGTTGCGCTGTCACCGTCGTCAAGATAGCGATCAATGAAATAGAAGAAACTAAAGCAGGCGCAAAAGCATGCGTGAAAAAACTTACCTCTGAAGAACAGTCCGAAATTGCGC